>NZ_VWWC01000048.1:0-41546 GCF_011753175.1 Burkholderia sp. Cy-637
CGACGTGCCGGCGGGCATCGCGCGCGACTGGGCGCGCGGCTGCCGGCAGGCGGGCGGCGACCTGGATGCGGCGGGGCCGGCATCGCGCGCCGGTTTCGAGGCCTATCGCGGCCCGCTTCTCGCCTACGCAGTCGAGGACGATCCCCTGGCGCCCTCGGCCGCCGTCAGCGCGCTGCACCGGCAATTCATCCATGCCGAGCTCGAGTTGCGCTGGATCGCCCCGCATCCGGGGCATGCCCCGATCGGCCAGGCGGGTTATTTCCGCGACGACAATCGCGGCCTGTGGCCCTCGCTGGCCGGTTGGCTGGCCGCCTGCTGAATCGACGGGGCGAGGCCTTCCCGCTCTTCCCGGCGGTTCCGGCACTGGCGCCGGGCCGCGCGACGCTGTTACAGTCGTCGGTCCCGCCGTCAACCGAGTGAGACTCAGATGAAGCTGATCGGAATGCTGGATTCGCCCTACGTTCGTCGCGCCGCCGTGTCGGCCAAGCTGCTCGGGCTGTCGTTCGAGCACCAGCCGCTGTCGGTGTTTCGTCATTTCGACGAATTCAGGGCGGTGAACCCGGTGGTCAAGGCGCCCACGCTGTTGACCGACGACGGCACCATGGTGCTCGACTCCTCGCTGATCTGCGACTACCTGGACCACCTGGTCGAGCCGCAGCGGCGCCTGCTGCCGGTGGATGCCGCCGCGCGGCTGCGCTCCCTGGAACTGATCGGCCTCGCCCTGGCGGCGGCCGAGAAGACCGTGCAGGTAGTCTACGAATGCGGCCAGCGGCCCGACGAGAAGCTGCACCAGCCCTGGCTCGACCGGATCGTGCAGCAGCTCGACGGCGCCTACGGCGCGCTCGAGGCGCGCATCCTCGGCACCACCGGCTGGCTGCTCGGCGAGCGCATCACGCAGGCCGACGTGGCGCTGGCGGTGGTCTGGCGCTTCACGCAGTACGTGCGGCCCGATCACCCGGCCCTGGCCGCCGTCGACGCCGAGCGCTACCCGAGCATCGCCGCGCTGTCGGCGCGCGCCGAGGCGCTGCCCGAGTTCGCCGGCACGCCGCTGGACTGATCGGGCAGGGCCGCGGCCACCCGCGGCAGGCACGGCGATTGTTCTGCCGGGCAAACAAGTGACTTCGGCGCCGGCAGGTTTATCCGCCGGCGGCCGCTCCGTAGAATTCACTCCGTCGCCCAACCATCGTCCGCCGGAGCCCGCCATGAGAACCCTGATCGAAAATCGCCTGTATCACCCGTCCGTCGTGCTGCCGATGGTCTCGCTGATGCAACTGATGGTGACGCTCGACTTCAATCTCGGGCAGGTCGGCTTCGTGGTGGCGGGCCGCGGCGTGCGCGCCGCGGTCGAGCGCTCGCGTTCGCTGATCGACTGCCTGGCCTGCCGCAACTGCCACTGCGCCGTGCATTGATGCGGCGGCGGCTCGCCGCCGCGCCGTTCAGGACGCAGGACGACAGACACCCCCGCCTCGGCGGGGGTGTTCGTTTTTGGGCGTAGAGGAAAAGGATGAAGCGGCGGGCGGCAGGCAATAAAAAAACCGCGCCGACCGGCGAGATCGACGCGGTGTCTCGGGATTGCCGGCGGCGGGAGCCGAGCCCCCGCCGCAGCCTCAGGCGCGGGCCGCCGAGACTTCCGGGTAGCCCTTGTCGGTTTCCTCGTGGGCGTGTTCGCGCAGCTCGCGCACCAGCGCATGGGCTTCGCGACGCGAGGCGACCGCCGGCGGGGAGCCCTTGAGCGGCTGGCGCGCCGTCTCGCGCAGCGAGAGCACCGAGATCGCGCCGATCACGGCCGCCCCCATCAAGTAATAGGCCGGCATCATCAGGTTGCCGGTGCGATCCACCAGCCAGGCGGTGACCAGCGGCGTGGTGCCGCCGAACAGCGAGACCGAGATATTGAAGCCGATCGCCAGCGCGCCGTAGCGGATCTCGGTCGGGAACAGCGCCGGCAGCGCCGAGGGCATCACCCCGCAGAAGCAGGACAGCAGCACGCCGAGGATCAGCAGGCCGCCGAACACGGGCAGCATCTCGCCGGTGCGGATCAGCATCAGCGCCGGGATCGACAGCGCCAGCAGGCCGACACAGCCGGCCAGCATCACCGGCTTGCGGCCCACCAGGTCGGACAGGCGGCCGGCGGCCAGCGTCATCGGCATCATCAGGACCATCACCAGCAGCACCAGCATCAGGCCGTGCGACTCGTCGAAGTGCAGCGTCGAGGACAGGTAGCTCGGCAGGTAGGACAGCGCCATGTAGTCGGTGACGTTGAAGATCAGCACCAGGCCCACGCAGAGCAGCATGGCGCGCCAGTGGCGGCCGAGCGTCTCGCGGAAATTGACCTTCGGCATGGCCTTGTCCTGCGCCTCGCGCAGCTCGGCCTGGCGCTTGAAGGCCGGCGTCTCTTCCAGCTTCATGCGGATGTACAGCCCGATCAGGCCGAGCGGGCCGGCCACCAGGAAGGGCACGCGCCAGCCCCAGGACAGCAGCGCTTCGTGCGAGAGCAGGGCGCTGAGCAGGGCCACCACGCCGGCGCCCATCACGTAGCCGATCAGGGTGCCGAACTCGAGGAAGCTGCCCATGAAGCCGCGGCGCTTGTCGGTCGAGAACTCGGCGATGAAGGTGGCCGCGCCGCCGTATTCGCCGCCGGTCGAGAAGCCCTGCACCAGGCGCGCGACCAGCAGCAGCACCGGCGCCATGATGCCGATCGAGTCGTAGCCGGGGATCAGGCCGATCGAGAAGGTGCCGAGCGCCATCAGGATCATGGTCATGGCGAGCACGCGCTGGCGGCCGATGCGGTCGCCCAGCGGGCCGAACACCATGCCGCCCAGCGGGCGCACCAGGAAGGCGGCCGCGAAGGTGCCGAAGGTGGCCAGCAACTGCGCGGAAGGATTGCTCGAGGGGAAGAACACCTGGCCGAGCGTCACGGCGATGTAGCTGTAGACGCCGAAATCGAACCATTCCATCGCATTGCCGATGGCCATCGCGCGCACCGCGCGCTTGAGCAGGGACTGGTCGACCACGGTGATGTCGTTGACCGTGACGGGGGCGTCGATGGACGACGCGCTAGCGGAAGAGGCAGCGGAAGGGCTGACGTGTGAGGCGGTCAAGATAAGGGCTCCTTTGACAGCGGACGACGGCGGCGCGGGAAGGCGCGGACATCGCCACGGTTTGCCGGGGAGCGCAGCGGCGTGGCGGCACGGAAACGTCGGGCGCACGGGACGCCGGAGCTCGGAAAGGGGCCGCGTGCGGCGCGCCTGTGGCCGCCGCGTCGATGCGCTCATGAGATTGCCGCCGGGCTGGCCTGACAAGGGGGACCGACGGCGACCGGTGCGCGGCGTGGCGCCTGCGACCGGTAACGAACCCTGTTAAGGGCGTTGAAACGAAGCGAGGATGCCCGGAACGGACACGCTGCCTGTGATCGATATTTCGTGCGACGGGGCGAGGGCGGAGGACCGCGGACGCTCGTTGCGAAAAGCTAAATGAACGAAATAGATAAATGAAAGAGGCGCCATGTTAGCACAATGGCAGGAGATCGTGCAAATTGGCGGCGCGATCCCCGTGCCACGGGGCTCGGCGGGAATGCGCGGCGCTGGCGCGCTCGCGCGTGGCATCACCCGTTCCCGGGTACGATGACCCCGTTTTTCTTTCCGTTCATTCATTGCGCGGTCGCGCCTCGGCCGCATCCAAGGTCATGCCCGAATTGTTCAGGATCGGAGGATTGTTCGTCCTCACCGCGCTGGCCGAGATCGTCGGCTGCTATCTGCCCTGGCTGGTGCTCAAGGGCGGCCGCAGCGCCTGGCTGTACCTGCCCGCGGCGCTCTCGCTGGCGCTGTTCGCCTGGCTGCTGACCCTGCATCCGTCGGCGGCGGGGCGCATCTATGCCGCTTACGGCGGGGTCTATATCGCGGTGGCGCTGGCCTGGCTGCGGGTGGTGGACGGCGTGCCGCTGACGCGCTGGGACGTGGCCGGCGCCGCGCTGGCGCTGGCCGGGATGGCGGTGATCGCGCTGCAGCCGCGCGGCTGAGCGACGGCAGCGGCCGGCTGCCCGATATCGCCGGGCCGGCGAATTCGACCGCGGGCCGCCCGGGCGGCGGCCACTTCGCGATGCGCAGCCGCCGTCAGGCAGCCGGTGCGTCTTCCTTGCGCCAGACGCAGGCGCCCTTGACCGACTTGTCGAGATCGTCGAGCTGCGCCAGGTGCGCGGCCAGCTCGTCCTCGCTGGCGGCCAGCACCGGCAGCGCCAGCGTGGCCAGCGAGACGCGCGCCGTGCCGCTCGCGCCACCCGCGTCGTCGCCATCGCCGAGCATGTCGATCACCAGGCTTTCCTGGCCGCGCGTCATCGCCAGGTAGACCTCGGCGAGCAGCTCCGAGTCGAGCAGCGCGCCGTGCAGCGTGCGGTGCGCGTTGCTGATGCCGAACCGGTCGCACAGCGCGTCGAGCGAGTTGCGCTTGCCGGGGAACATCTGCTTGGCCTGCACCAGCGTGTCGATCACGCCGCCGCAGTGCTGGTTCAGCGACGGCAGGCCGACGCGCTCGAACTCGGCGTCGATGAAGCCGATGTCGAAGGGCGCGTTGTGGATGATCAGCTCGGCGCCGCGCACGAAATCGCAGATCGCATGGGCGACCTCGGCGAACTTCGGCTTGTCGCTGAGGAATTCGGTGGTCAGGCCGTGCACGGCCAGCGCGCCCGGATCGCTGTCGCGTTCCGGATTCACGTAGAAATGCAGGTTGTTGCCGGTCAGCCGGCGGTTGAGCATTTCCACGCAGCCGATTTCGATGATGCGGTCGCCGGTGCGGGCGTTCAGGCCGGTGGTTTCGGTATCGAGAATGATCTGGCGCATGGGTGTTCTTCAGGATGGCCGGCGCGGGGGCCGGCGTGTGAGGGCAAGAGGCGGGGCAAGGGGCGCGGGCCGCTCAGGCCTGCTGCGACAGCGATTCGACGCCGCGGTTGGCGAGCGCGTCGGCGCGCTCGTTCTCGGCGTGGCCGGCATGGCCCTTGACCCAGCGCCATTCGATCTCGTGGCCGACCACCAGCTCGTCGAGCCGCTTCCAGAGATCGGCATTCTTGACCGGCGTCTTCGCCGCGGTCACCCAGCCTTTTTTCTTCCAGCCGTGGATCCACTCGCTGATGCCTTTCTGCACGTATTGCGAATCGGTGTGCACGACCACGCGGCAGCGGCGCTTGAGCGCCTCGAGTGCCTTGATCACGGCCAGCAGCTCCATGCGGTTGTTGGTGGTGCCGGGCTCGCCGCCGAACAGTTCCTTTTCCTGGTCGCCGAAGCGCAGCAGGGCGCCCCAGCCGCCGGGGCCGGGATTGCCCTTGCAGGCGCCGTCGGTATAGATATCGATCGATTGCAACGTCATGAATGCTCTTGATGGGTGGTGGGGGTGGCGGCGGGCGCGAGGCCGGGCGCGCGCACGGGCTTGCGGACCCGGATCGGGCCGACCAGCCGCATTTCGCGCACGCGCTTGACCGCGGTGACCATGTAGACCGCGCCGAAGATCGGCCACCAGCGGTCGCCGGCGGCCTCCATGAAGGCGTAGCGCGCCATCCACTTGTCGGTGGCCAGCGGCGGGCGGTAGCAGCCGAAGCGGCCGCGCTCGATGTCGAAGCCGAGCAGCTTCATCCAGTCCTTGAGGCGGATGAAGGCGATCGGGTCGCGCGCGGCCGGCACGAAGGGCCGGTTGGCGATGCGCCCGACCGACTGCCGGGCGCCCCACAGGCTCAGGGAGTTGAAGCCCGTGATCACCAGCCGGCCTTCCGGCATCAGCACCCGCTCGACCTCGCGCAGCAGGCCGTGCGGGTCGGCGGTGAATTCCAGCGTGTGCGGCATCACGATCAGGTCGACGCTCTGCGATTCGAACGGCAGCTCGAGCAGGTCGCACCAGACGGTGCTGCGCCCGGCCGGCGCGTGATGCGGGCCCGGCGGGTCGCCCGCCCACGGATAGCGGAACGGCGCGCTGGCGCCGCTGGCCGGGTCCAGCACGAGACCGCGGCCGGGCATGCGGTTCTCGCGCAGCGAATCGAGTTGCGGCAGGCCCAGTTGCAAGGCGTGGAAGCCGAACACGTCGGACACCACGCGGTCGAGCTGGGCCTGTTCCCACTCGAGCACGTAGCGGCCGGGCGGCGAGGCGCTCCAGGCGGGCCAGTCTATAATCGGACGGTCTGACATATCGATGAGTGCGCGCCCATGAACGAGCTGGAATACGTGCCGGTGCCGGCATTTGAGGACAACTATATCTGGCTCGTGTCGGATGGCAGCGACGCGGTCGCCGTCGATCCGGGCGACGCCGCCCCGGTGCGGCGATATCTCGAGGCACGGGGCTGGCGGCTAGCCGCTATTCTACTCACCCACCACCATGCCGACCACGTCGGCGGTGTGGCCGAGTTGCTCGCGCATGCCGCCGACGCCGGCCCGGTGCCCGTCTACGGGCCGGCGGGCGAGGGCATCGCCCAGGTCAGCGAGCCGCTCGCGGGCGGCGCGCGCGTGCGCATCGGCAAGCCCGCGCTCGAGTTCGAGGTGTTCGACGTGCCGGGCCACACGCGCGGCCATATCGCCTATTACCAGGCGGCCGGTGCAGGCCATCCGGCGCCGCACCTGTTCTGCGGCGACACGCTGTTCTCCTGCGGCTGCGGCCGCCTGTTCGAAGGCACCCCGGCCCAGATGCTGGCCTCGCTCGACGCGCTGGCCGCGTTGCCCGGCGAGACCCAGGTGCATTGCGCGCACGAGTACACGCTCTCCAATATCCGCTTCGCGCTCGCCTGCGAGCCCGACAATGCCGCGCTGGCGGCCTGGCGCGACGATGCCTCGGCTCGCCGCGCGCGCGGCGAGCCGACCCTGCCGACCACCATCGCGCACGAGCGCGCCGTCAATCCTTTCCTGCGCGCCGACAGCGCCGCGATCGCGGCCACTCTCGAGGCCGAGCTGCATGAGGCGCCGGCCGACCGGCTGGCCGCCTTCACGCTGATGCGGGAGTGGAAGAACCGCTTCCGCTGATCCCGTCGGCAGCCGTTGCTGCCGGGCCTGCTTCGTTCCACATGGCTCCGCCGCGCTCGCGCGGCGCCCCGACCGGCGCGGGGCGCGCGATCCCGCCGCCTGCCGCAACAATTCTTCACCTTCCCCGGCGCATAAGGCGCGCATCATCGGGACTCGCGCGGCCTCGGGCGGGAGCGCGCGACCGAGCGGGTTCCACGGCCCGCCGAGGCGAGGTACGGTAAATCCCTGAAGGCGGCAGGCAGATGCTCAAGCGGAATCTGGAGAATGCGCCCCAAATATAGGATTTATCTGCATTTTTAGGCGTTTTTATTGACGCGATGCGCGCGCCTACCTTACTATCGCCTGCAATTTCCAGCCGTTGGAAGCCGAGATTTACATGCGATTCCTGATCAGTGCGCTATTGGTCCTGTTGCTGGCAGCCTGTGCCAGCCCGGGGCCGACCGCCCCCACCGCCGCCGCTTCCGACCCGCAAGCCGCCTCCGATTTTCTCCGCAAGTCCGCCACCTCCAAGGAAACCGTCGACGTCGACAAGCAGTCGGTCGGCGAGCTGACCACCAAGGATCCCGATCTGTGGGCGCGCATCCGCCGCGGCTTCCAGATGCCCGACCTGCAGAGCGACCTGGTCGACATGCAGACGACCTGGTACACCGAGCGCCCCGACTACGTGCAGCGCATGACCGAGCGCTCGCAGAAGTACCTCTATCACATCGTCGAGGAGCTCGAGGCACGCAACATGCCGACCGAGCTGGCGCTGCTGCCCTTCATCGAGTCGGCCTACAACCCGCAGGCCCTGTCGGTGGCCAAGGCGGCCGGCATGTGGCAGTTCGTGCCCGGTACGGGCCGCACCTACAACCTCAAGCAGAACATGTGGCAGGACGAGCGCCGCGACGTGCTGGCCTCGACCAGCGCCGCGCTCGACTACCTGTCGCGCCTGCATGACATGTTCGGCGACTGGTACCTGGCGCTGGCGGCCTACAACTGGGGCGAGGGCAACGTGCAGCGCGCGATCGCGCGCAACCAGGCGGCCGGCCTGCCGACCGACTACCAGAGCCTGCGCATGCCGAACGAGACGCGCAACTACGTGCCCAAGCTGCAGGCGGTCAAGAACATCATCGCCAATCCGCAGCAGTACGGCCTGAGCCTGCCCGACATCCCGAACCACCCGTATTTCGTCACGGTCACCACCTCGCACGACATCGACGTGAAGATGGCCGCGCAGCTCGCGGGCCTGTCGCTCGAGGAGTTCAAGGCGCTCAACCCGTCGTTTGCGAAGCCGGTGATCCTCGGCGCGACCCAGCCGCAGATCCTGCTGCCCTTCGACAATGCCTCGCAGTTCGAGAAGGGCCTGAAGTCCTACGACGGCCAGTTGTCGAGCTGGACCACCTATACCGTCACCGAGCGCGCGCGCCCGGCGGCGATCGCCGAGAAGATCGGGGTCGACGCCGACACGCTGATGGCCGTCAACAAGATCCCCGCCGGGATGCGCCTGAAGCCGGGCTCGACCATCGTGGTGCCGCGCGGCGGCGACGACGACGAGGACGTCAGCGCCGACGTCGCCGAGAATGCCGTGCTGGCGATGGAGCCGGACGTGCCGGATACGCGCAAGATGCTGATCCGGGTGCGCCGCTCGCAGTCGATGGCCGCGGTGGCGAGCCGCTATGGCGTGTCGATCGGGCAGTTGAAGGCCTGGAACCGCACGCGCCGCGACCAGGTCAGCCCGGGCCAGACCCTGGTGCTGCACGTGCCGGTGGGCCGCGCGGTGCCGGCCGAGCCGGGTCCGCAGCGGATCGCCACCTCGACGGGCGGCGCGCGCGTCGAACGCGCCAGCCTGCACACCGGCGGCAAGGCCAGCAAGCGCGGTGGGCGCGCCGCGCCGGCCAAGGCCGCCGCCAAGCCGGCCGCCGCGAAGCCTGCCAAGCCGGCCGCCAAGACCGCCTCGAACAAGAGCAAGAAGAAGTAACGCGATTCGGTCGCCGCGCGCGCGGGGGCATTGCGCCCGATCCGCCGCGCGTCGCTTATGATCCGCCCGCACGCCGTCACCGAGGTGACGGCGTTTTCGTTTTGGGTCGGCCGCGCGCCATCGCGCGCGGCGCATTCGAGGTAAGCCGCATGTCTTCCGTCCAGCTGCGCGTGTTCACGCTGTTTTCGATCGGGTATTTCGTTTCCTACGTGTTCCGGGGCGTCAATCTCGGCTTCGCGCCGCTGATCACGCACGAGCTCGGCCTGTCGGCCGCCGATCTCGGGCTGCTGACCAGCCTCTATTTCCTCGGCTTCGCCGGCGCGCAGATCCCGGCCGGCGTGCTGCTCGACCATTACGGCCCGCGCCGCGTGACGGCCGCGATGCTGCTGTTCGCGGCGGCCGGCATCGGCCTGTTCGGGCTCGGCCACGGGATCGGCGCGCTGATGGCGGGGCGCCTGCTGATCGGGATCGGCGTGTCGGTCTGCCTGGGCGCGGCCTTCAAGGCGATCGCCGAGCATTTCCCGATCGCGCGGCTGCCGATGGTGAACGGCTTCGTGATGGCGGTGGGCGGCTTCGGCGGCGTGGCGGTCGGCTCGCCGCTGGCCTGGACGCTCGGCTTCGTGGGCTGGCGCGCGGTCTGCGCGGGGCTGGTGCTGTTTACCGTGGCGGTGGCCGCGCTGATCTGGCTCGGCGCGCCGGACGCCGCGCGCACCCATCGCCAGGCCAGCATCGGCAGCCAGTTCAAGGGCACCTGGCACATCCTGAAGAGCCCGGCGTTCTGGAAGATCGCCTCGTTCTCGGTGCTCACGCAGGGTGTGTTCTACGCCATGCAGTCGCTGTGGGTCGGCGCCTGGATGCGCGACGTGATGGGCCTGGCGCCGCGCGAGGCGGCCGCGCTGGTGTCGGTGATCGGCCTGGCGATGATGGCGGGCAGCGTCGGCACCGGCGCGGCGGCGCGCCTGCTGGAACGCCGCGGCCTGTCGGTCTATGCCTTCTGCGGGATCGGCATGGGCTGCTTCGTGCTCACCCAGTTGGCGATCATGCTGCGCGCGCCGCTGCCGGCCGTGGTGCTGTGGGCCGCCTACGGCGCGTTCGGCGGGATCGGCATCCTCAGCTACGCGATCCTCGCCGAGCATTTCCCCTCGCACCTGATCGGTCGCGCCAACACCACACTGACCCTGGTGATCTTCCTGCTGATCTTCGGCTTCCAGGTCGGGGTCGGCGCGGTGCTGTCGCAATGGCCGACGCTGGGCGGCCGCTATCCCGCCGCCGCGCACCTGACGGCCTGGGGCGTGCTGGTCGCGCTGCAACTGGCCAGCGCGATCTGGTACGTGCTGCCGGGACGTGCGCGGATCGGGGCCGGGCAGCATCCCTCGTCCTGAGATCGCTGGAGCAAGGCGGGGCGGCTGGTGCGGTGGTTCCGACCCTTTCGAATCGTTCGACGCCGGCTGCTGTCGAGGAATCGGCCGATGTCGCCGGGCCCGGCGGTCAAACCCGGCGGTCAAACCCTTGTCACACAAGGCTGGGTAGATCCGATTTGAGATAGGTCCCGTTTCACGCTATAATTTGAAGGTTTGTGCAATTCAACCCCGCACCCTAGCGCCTACCTCCAAATCCCCGTCTTCCGCCGCCTGCCTCCCGGCACGCGACGCCGCCGAATGCAGCCTGCCGATCCATCGAGCCGGCGCAGGTCCGGCGCGTCGTCCGGGTGAGCCGAGCGAGCGCCGGCGAACGCCTCCCGTGAGGCGAACCGGCCGCGGCAGGTCGACAGGTCGGCAGCAAGGGTGTCCCCCAAGGAGCCTCCCGTGTTGCCGTCTTTTTCTCCCGCCTTGCTCGCACTCGCCGACGGCACGGTGTTTCGCGGTTATTCGATTGGCGCGGCCGGCCATACGATCGGCGAAGTCGTGTTCAATACCGC
This sequence comes from Burkholderia sp. Cy-637, assembly GCF_011753175.1. Lineage (NCBI taxonomy): Bacteria > Pseudomonadati > Pseudomonadota > Betaproteobacteria > Burkholderiales > Burkholderiaceae > Burkholderia > Burkholderia sp. Cy-637. The sequence continues at coordinate 10,868 of NZ_VWWC01000048.1, forward strand.
GATCACCGGCTATCAGGAAATCCTGACCGACCCGAGCTACGCGCGGCAGATCGTAACGCTCACGTATCCCCACATCGGTAATGTCGGCGTCAACCACGAAGACGTCGAAGCCACCAAGGTGCACGCCGCCGGCCTGATCATCCGCGACCTGCCGGTGCTGGCGTCCAACTTCCGCATGGACCGCACGCTCGGCGACTACCTGCGCGACGAAGGCGTGGTCGCGATCGCCGGCATCGACACCCGCAAGCTGACCCGCGTGCTGCGCGACAAGGGTGCGCAGAACGGCTGCATCCTGGCCGGTTCCGACGACGAGGCCAAGGCGGTCGCGCTGGCGCGCTCGTTCCCGGGCCTGGCCGGCATGGATCTCGCGAAGGTGGTCTCGACCGACAAGCCGTTCGCCTGGAAGCAGAGCGAGTGGCGCCTCGGCAGCGGCTACGGCGAGCAGAGCGCGCCGCGCTTCAAGGTCGTCGCCTACGATTTCGGCGTCAAGTACAACATCCTGCGCATGCTGGCCGAGCGCGGCTGCGACGTCACGGTGCTGCCCGCCCAGGCGAGCGCGGCCGAGGCGCTGGCGCTGAATCCGGACGGCGTGTTCCTGTCGAACGGCCCCGGCGATCCGGAGCCCTGCGACTACGCGATCGCCGCCGCCAAGGAGTTCATCGAGCGCGGCGTGCCGACCTTCGGCATCTGCCTGGGCCACCAGATCATGGGCCTGGCGGTCGGCGCCAAGACGCTGAAGATGAAGACCGGCCACCACGGCGCGAACCACCCGGTGAAGGACCTGACCGACGGCCGCGTGGTGATCACCTCGCAGAACCACGGTTTCGCGGTCGACGCCGACTCGCTGCCGGCCAATGCGCGCGCCACCCACGTCTCGCTGTTCGACGGCACGCTGCAGGGCTTCGAGCTGACCGACAAGCCGGCCTTCTGCTTCCAGGGCCACCCGGAAGCTTCGCCGGGCCCGCACGACATCGGCTACCTGTTCGATCGCTTCACCTCGCTGATGGAAACCGCGAAGGCGCGCAGCGCCTGAGCGAGCGGAGACGGCACATCATGTTCGGACATGCACTCGGGATCACGGATTTCTGGACCTACGTCGTCGGCGTGGTGTTCATCATCCTGCTGCCCGGCCCGAATTCGATGTACGTGCTGTCGCTGGCGGCGCAGCGCGGGGTCAAGGCCGGTTATCGCGCGGCCTGCGGCGTGTTCGTCGGCGACGCGGTGCTGATGCTGCTGTCGGCGGCCGGCGTCGCTTCGCTGCTCAAGGCCAACCCGCTGCTGTTCTCGGTCGTCAAGTATGGCGGCGCCGCCTACCTGTTCTACATCGGCTTCGGCATGCTGCGCGGCGGCTGGCGGGCGCTGCGCGCCTCGCGCGCCGGCACCGCGGCCCCCGCGCCGACGGCCCCCGCGCGCACCGTGGACGGCGAGCGGCCGTTCCGCAAGGCGCTGGTCGTCAGCCTGCTGAATCCGAAGGCGATCCTGTTCTTCATCTCGTTCTTCATCCAGTTCGTCGATCCGAGCTACCGCTACCCGGTGGTGTCCTTCGTCGTGCTGGGCGCGATCTCGCAGTTCACGAGCTTCCTGTACCTGAGCACGCTGATCTTCGCGGGCGCACGTCTTGCCGAACAGTTTCGCCGCCGCCGCAAGCTCGCGGCGGGCGCGGCCAGCGGCGTGGGCAGTCTGTTCATCGGCTTCGGCCTCAAGCTCGCCTTCGCGACGATCCGATGAACGCAGCCGCCGCTCAAGCGCATTAACGATTACTTTTTGAATACTCGAGCCATGCCAAAACGCACAGACATCAAGAGCATCCTCATCATCGGCGCCGGCCCGATCATCATCGGCCAGGCGTGCGAGTTCGACTACTCGGGCGCGCAGGCATGCAAGGCCTTGCGTGAGGAAGGCTACAAGGTCATCCTCGTCAACAGCAATCCGGCGACGATCATGACCGACCCGAACACGGCCGACGTCACCTACATCGAGCCGATCACCTGGGAAGTGGTGGAGCGCATCATCGCCAAGGAGCGCCCGGACGCGATCCTGCCGACCATGGGCGGCCAGACCGCGCTGAACTGCGCGCTCGACCTGCACCACCACGGCGTGCTGGAGAAGTACAAGGTCGAGCTGATCGGCGCCTCGCCCGAGGCGATCGACAAGGCGGAAGACCGTCAGAAGTTCAAGGACGCGATGACCAAGATCGGCCTGGGTTCGGCCAAGTCGGGCATCGCGCATTCGATGGAAGAGGCGCTCAAGGTGCACGGCGAGATCGCTGCGATCACCGGCGGCAGCGGCTACCCGACGGTGATCCGCCCGTCCTTCACGCTGGGCGGCTCGGGCGGCGGCATCGCCTACAACCGCGAGGAATTCGAGGAGATCTGCAAGCGCGGCCTCGACCTCTCCCCGACGCGCGAGCTGCTGATCGAGGAATCGCTGCTGGGCTGGAAGGAATACGAGATGGAAGTGGTTCGCGACCGCGCGGACAACTGCATCATCGTCTGCTCGATCGAGAACCTCGACCCGATGGGCGTGCACACCGGTGACTCGATCACCGTCGCGCCGGCCCAGACGCTCACCGACAAGGAATACCAGATCCTGCGCAATGCCTCGCTGGCGGTGCTGCGCGAGATCGGCGTCGACACCGGCGGTTCGAACGTGCAGTTCGCGATCAACCCGAACGACGGCCGCATGGTGGTGATCGAGATGAACCCGCGCGTGTCGCGTTCCTCGGCGCTGGCCTCGAAGGCCACGGGCTTCCCGATCGCCAAGGTGGCGGCCAAGCTCGCCATCGGCTATACGCTCGACGAGCTCAAGAACGAGATCACGGGCGGCCAGACGCCGGCCTCGTTCGAGCCGACCATCGATTACGTCGTGACCAAGATCCCGCGTTTCGCCTTCGAGAAGTTCCGCGAGGCCGATTCGCGCCTGACCACCCAGATGAAGTCGGTGGGCGAGGTGATGGCGATCGGCCGGACTTTCCAGGAATCGTTCCAGAAGGCGCTGCGCGGCCTGGAAGTCGGCGTCGACGGCCTCGACGAGAAGTCGGTCGATCGCGACGAGATCGTGCGCGAGATCGGCGAGCCGGGTCCGGACCGGATCTGGTATGTCGGCGATGCGTTCCGCGTCGGCATGTCGGCCCAGCAGATCTTCGAGGAAACCGCGATCGACCCGTGGTTCCTGGCCCAGATCGAGCAGATCATCCTGAAGGAGAAGGCGCTCGGCGGTCGCACGCTGGCGAGCCTCACGAAGGACGAACTCTACTTCCTGAAGCAGAGCGGCTTCTCGGATCGCCGCCTGGCGAAGTTGCTGGCCGCGAGCCCCGCCGAGGTGCGCGCGCGTCGCCTGGAGCTGAACGTGCGTCCGGTCTACAAGCGCGTCGATACCTGCGCGGCCGAGTTCGCCACCAAGACCGCCTACATGTACTCGACCTACGAGGAAGAGTGCGAGGCGCAGCCGACCGACAACAAGAAGATCATGGTGCTGGGCGGCGGCCCGAACCGGATCGGCCAGGGCATCGAGTTCGACTACTGCTGCGTGCACGCGGCGCTGGCGATGCGCGAGGACGGCTACGAGACCATCATGGTCAACTGCAACCCTGAAACGGTCTCGACCGACTACGACACCTCCGACCGTCTCTACTTCGAGCCGCTCACGCTCGAGGACGTGCTGGAAGTGGTCGACAAGGAAAAGCCGGTCGGCGTGATCGTCCAGTACGGCGGCCAGACGCCGCTGAAGCTGGCGCTCGACCTGGAAGCCGCGGGCGTGCCGATCATCGGCACCTCGCCGGACATGATCGATGCCGCCGAGGACCGCGAGCGCTTCCAGAAGCTGCTGCAGGAGCTGGGCCTGCGCCAGCCGCCGAACCGCACCGCGCGCGCCGAGGACGAGGCGCTGGCGCTGGCCGCCGAGATCGGCTACCCGCTGGTGGTGCGCCCGTCCTACGTGCTGGGCGGCCGCGCCATGGAGATCGTCCATGAGCCGCGCGACCTCGAGCGCTACATGCGCGAGGCCGTGAAGGTCTCCAACGATTCGCCGGTGCTGCTCGACCGCTTCCTCAACGACGCGATCGAATGCGACGTGGACTGCATCTGCGACGGCGAGGCCGTGTTCATCGGCGGCGTGATGGAGCACATCGAACAGGCGGGCGTGCACTCGGGCGACTCGGCCTGCTCGCTGCCGCCGTACTCGCTGGCCAAGGAGACCGTGCTCGAGCTGAAGCGCCAGACCGCCGCGATGGCCAAGGCACTGAACGTGGTCGGCCTGATGAACGTGCAGTTCGCGATCCAGCAGGTGCCGCAGGCGGACGGCTCGAAGCAGGACGTCATCTACGTGCTGGAAGTGAACCCGCGCGCCTCGCGCACGGTTCCCTACGTGTCGAAGGCCACCAGCCTGCCGCTGGCGAAGATCGCCGCGCGCGCGATGGTCGGCCAGACGCTGGCCGGGCAGGGCGTGACCAAGGAAGTCGAGCCGCCTTACTTCAGCGTCAAGGAAGCGGTGTTCCCGTTCGTCAAGTTCCCGACCGTCGATCCGGTGCTCGGACCGGAAATGCGTTCGACCGGCGAAGTGATGGGCGTGGGCCGCACCTTCGGCGAAGCGCTGTTCAAGTCGCAGCTCGCGGCCGGCTCGCGCCTGCCCGAGTCGGGCACGGTGCTGCTGACGGTGATGGATGCCGACAAGCCCAAGGCGGTCGAAGTCGCGCGCATGCTGCACGACCTCGGCTACCCGATCGTCGCCACGCGCGGCACGGCCGCCGCGATCGAGGCGGCCGGCGTGCCGGTGAAGGTGGTCAACAAGGTGAAGGACGGCCGTCCGCACATCGTCGACATGATCAAGAACGGCGAGATCGCGCTGGTGTTCACCACCGTCGACGAGACGCGCGCGGCGATCGCCGACTCGCGTTCGATCCGCATGAGCGCGCAGGCGCAGAAGGTCACCTACTACACCACCATGTCGGGCGCGCGCGCGGCGGTGGAAGGCCTGCGCTACCTGAAGGACCTCGAAGTCTATGATTTACAAGGTCTTCATGCTCGCCTAAACTAAGCCGTCGGGTTTTCCCAGGCACCACATGCCGCGATTAAGCGGTGTTTCCGGCGTTCCCGGAAATGCGCTTAATCGCGGTGATTTTTTTTATGCCCGTTTTTGTTTATTGAGCCGTTTTTATGAGCACCATTCCGTTGACCAAACGTGGCGCCGAACAACTCCGCAGTGAGTTGCAGCGCCTGAAATCGGTCGAGCGTCCGGCCGTGATCAATGCGATCGCCGAAGCGCGTGCGCAGGGCGATCTGTCCGAAAACGCCGAATATGACGCCGCCAAGGAAAAGCAGGGTTTCATCGAGGGCCGGATTGCCGAGATCGAGTCGAAGCTGTCGGCCGCCCAGGTGATCGACCCGTCCGTGATCGACGCGGAAGGCCGCGTGGTGTTCGGCGCTACCGTCGAACTCGAGGATCTCGGATCGAGCGCCACGGTGAAGTACCAGATCGTCGGCGACGACGAAGCCGATATCGACCACGGCCTGATCTCGGTCAGCTCGCCGATCGCGCGTGCGCTGATCGGCAAGTCCGAGGGCGACGTGGCCGCCGTGCAGGCCCCCAGCGGCGTGCGCGAGTACGAGATCATCTCGGTCAGCTACGTCTGAGCCCGGGAGCGATCCGATGCGCCATGCGCCCCGGTTGTTCCGTCTTCTCACCACGATCTGGGTCGGCAGCCTGCTGACCATCGGTTATGCGGTCGCGCCGATACTGTTTGTCGCGCTCGATCGCGCCAGCGCGGGCGGCGTGGCCGCGCGCCTGTTCCGGATCGAGGGACTGATCGGCGTGGTCTGCGCCGTGCTGATGCTGCTGATCGCCAACGCGCGCGTGCGCGCGGGCGATGTCGCCTACCGGCGTTCGCGCCTGCTGGTCGTCGCGATGCTGCTGTGCGTGCTGGTCGGCTATTTCGCGATCGAACCCTTCATGGACGCGATGCGCCTGGCGGCCCAGGCGGCCGGCACCGATGTCGGCCATTCGGAATACGCGAGCCGCTTCGGGATGCTGCACGGCATATCGAGCCTGTTCTACCTGGTCGAAAGCGTGCTGGGACTGTGGCTGGTGTGGAGCCTGCCGGTGGCGGGCGAGGGCAGCGGCGGCGCTTGAGCCGCTCCTGACGCCGCCCTCGAGCGCAGCGGCATGCGGCCGGGCCGGCGGGAAAGATGCCCGCGCCGGCCGGCATCGTCAGCCGATCACTTGTCGTTCTGGAACGGGCGCTTCGCACTCTGCTGACGCTTCTTGGCACGCTTCACGGTACCGCCCGCGGTCACGCGCTCGTTACCGCGCACCACCACCTTGGTGGCCCGCGGCTTGCGCACCGGGCTGGCGTCGGGCGAGTGCTTGACCACCTTCACGGTACGCGGGGCGCGGCCTTTGGTCGCGGGCTCGGCGGCGCCGAGCTTGGCGGCCTCGCGCGCGCTGGGCAGGCCACGACGGCCGCGAACCGGCGCCACCTCGGCTTGCTCCGGGCGCCAGATCACCAGCAGCTTGCCGATGTGCTGGATCGGCGCGGCATTCAGGCGGTCGCAGATGTCTTCGTAGATCGCGATGCGGGCATCGCGCTCGTCGCCGAATACGCGGATCTTGATCAGCTGGTGCGCGGCCAGGTGGACCTTGATCTCGGCCAGCACGGCGTCGGTCAGGCCTTCGGCGCCGATCAGCACGACCGGCTTCAGCGCATGGGCTTGTGAACGCAGCGCGGAGCGCTCGACGGGGGAAAGCGAAAGGGCAGGCATCGGAACTCTGGAATCGAATAGAACGGCGCGCCCGCGGGCGCGCGCGAAAACCACGTAAAATCGCGGCGGTTACGCCTTCGAGGCGTCCGCCGCGCGAAATAGACGCGTATTATCCGCCAAAAGCCGGTGCCGACGAAACCATTGCGCGTTCGAGGGGCCCGGCGGGCCGCCGCAAGCCTGGTTTCGCGGCGGCACTGTGGCATTTGGCAGACATTTTTCCCCTGCATGGCAAAGAACCGTTTCAATCAGTCGTGGCTGCACGACCATATCAACGACCCCTACGTGAAGCTGGCGCAACGGGAGGGTTACCGCGCGCGCGCGGCCTACAAGCTCAAGGAAATCGACGACCAAGACAAGCTGATCCGTCCCGGGCAGGTGATCGTCGACCTGGGCGCGGCCCCGGGCAGCTGGAGCCAGTACGCGCGCAACAAGCTGGCCCAGGGCAAGCAGCGCGACAGCCAGCGCGAGGGCGGGATCGACGGCATCATCATCGCGCTCGACATGCTGCCGATGGAGCCGATCGCCGACGTGCACTTCATCCAGGGCGACTTCCGCGAGGACGAGGTGCTGCGCCAGCTTGAGGACGTGCTGGAAGGCCGCGCGGTGGACCTTGTAATTTCCGACATGGCCCCCAACCTGTCCGGCGTGGCCCTGGCGGATGCGGCGCGGATCGAACATGTCTGCGATCTCGCGCTCGAATTCTCCCAGAACCATCTCAAACCGGATGGCGCCCTTTTAGTGAAGTGCTTTCACGGCAGCGGCTACAGCCAGATTGTCGAAAAGTTCAAGCATCAGTTCCGCACGGTCGCGCCGCGCAAGCCGAAGGCTTCGCGCGATAAATCGTCGGAGACATTTATTTTGGGTCGGCATCTGAAGCATCCGCGCTGACGGATGCGCAGCCGCCGCAGCCCGGCCGGGAGCCTTGCCGGTCATGGGGTTTGCCTATCGAAGCGTTTGGCGAACCTTATGGCGACGGGCTTCGGACTGGATTAGAATGCCACGGGAGTGCCGCAGGAAAACTGCGGGCGCTCTTCTATGAGTGAAGGAGTGGTGCTTTGAACAACAATATGTTCTCGAAAGCGGCAGTGTGGCTCGTGATCGCACTGGTGCTGTTTACAGTGTTCAAGCAGTTCGACAAGCCCCGCGTCCAGGAAGGTGTGTCGTATTCGCAGTTCATGGACGACGCCAAGGCCGGCAAGATCAAGAACGTGATCGTGCAGGGGCGCAACCTCACCGTCACTCCTGCCGAAGGCCAGAAATACCAGATCGTGTCGCCTGGCGACATCTGGATGGTCGGCGACCTGATGAAGTTCGGCGTCCAGGTGAGCGGCAAGGCCGACGACGAGCCCAACGCGCTCGTCTCCGCGCTGTACTACCTGGGGCCGACGCTGCTGATCATCGTGTTCTGGTTCTACATGATGAGACAGATGCAGGGCGGCGGCAAAGGCGGCGCCTTCTCGTTCGGCAAGTCGCGCGCGCGGCTGATCGACGAGAACAACAACGCCGTGAACTTCTCCGACGTCGCGGGCTGCGACGAAGCCAAGGAAGAAGTCTCCGAGCTGGTCGATTTCCTGCGTGATCCCCAGAAATTCCAGAAACTGGGCGGGCGCATCCCGCGCGGCGTGCTGCTGGTCGGCCCCCCGGGTACCGGCAAGACGCTGCTGGCGCGCGCCATCGCCGGCGAGGCCAAGGTGCCGTTCTTCAGCATCTCGGGTTCGGACTTCGTCGAAATGTTCGTCGGCGTGGGCGCGGCCCGCGTGCGCGACATGTTCGAGCAGGCCAAGAAGCACGCGCCCTGCATCGTGTTCATCGATGAAATCGACGCGGTCGGTCGCCATCGCGGCGCCGGCATGGGCGGCGGCAACGACGAGCGCGAACAGACGCTGAACCAGATGCTGGTCGAGATGGACGGCTTCGAGGCCAACTCGGGCGTGATCGTGATCGCCGCCACCAACCGTTCCGACGTGCTCGACAAGGCGCTGCTGCGCCCGGGCCGTTTCGACCGCCAGGTCTATGTCGGCCTGCCCGACATCCGCGGCCGCGAGCAGATCATGCGCGTGCACCTGCGCAAGGTACCGATCTCCAACGACGTCGACGCGGCCGTGCTGGCGCGCGGCACGCCGGGCTTCTCGGGTGCCGACCTGGCCAACCTGGTCAACGAGGCGGCGCTGTTCGCCGCGCGTCGCGGCAAGCGCATCGTCGAGATGCAGGACTTCGAGGACGCCAAGGACAAGATCTTTATGGGTCCGGAGCGCAAGTCGGCCGTGATCCGGGAGGAGGCCAAGCGTGCCACGGCGTATCACGAAGCCGGCCACGCGGTGGTCGCCAAGCTGCTGCCGAAGGCCGATCCGGTCCACAAGGTCACCATCATCCCGCGCGGTCGCGCGCTGGGCGTGACCTGGCAGTTGCCGGAGCACGACAACGAGACCTACTCGAAGGACTACCTGCTCGACCGTCTCGCGATCCTGTTCGGCGGCCGTGTGGCCGAAGAGCTGTTCATGAACCTGATCAGCACCGGCGCCTCGGACGACTTCAACAAGGCGACCCAGACGGCCCGCGCGATGGTGACGCGCTTCGGCATGACCGATGCGCTCGGGCCGATGGTCTACGCCGACGACGACAACGACGGTGGCCCGTTCGGCAAGGGCTTCACGCGTGCCATCTCGGAAGCGACGCAGCAGAAGGTCGATGCGGAAATCCGCCGCGTGATCGACGACCAGTACAGCCTGGCGCGACGCCTGCTCGACGAGAACCGCGACAAGGTCGAGGCCATGACGGCCGCGCTGATGGAGTGGGAAACCATCGACGCCGACCAGATCAACGACATCATGGCGGGCCGCCCGCCGCGCTCGCCGAAGAGCAGCGGCAACGTGCCGCCGGCGAGCGATCCTTCGGGCGGCGCCGGCGCCGAAGTCAAGCCGGGCAACGCGACCGCGCCGGCATAATCCCGCCACGGGATTCCAATCGACGGGCTGGTGTGAATCACACCGGCCCGTTTTGTTTCTGCTTCCGGATCATTCGATTTGAGCGTTTCCCAACCAATCCTTCCACCGTCGCTGCAATGCGGCCGCTTCACGCTGAGTTTCGAGCGCCCGCTGGTGATGGGCATCCTGAACGTGACCCCCGATTCGTTTTCCGACGGCGGGCGCTACATCGCGCGCGACGCCGCGCTGCGCCAGGCCGAGCAGATGCTGGCCGAGGGCGCCGACCTGATCGATATCGGCGGGGAGTCGACCCGCCCCGGCGCACCGCCGGTGCCGCTCGACGAGGAACTGGCGCGCGTGGTGCCGGTGGTCGAGGCGCTGCAGGCGATGCGCGTGCCGCTCTCGATCGACACCTACAAGCCCGAGGTGATGCGCGCCACGCTCGCGGCCGGCGCGGACCTGATCAACGACATCTGGGGCTTTCGCCAGCCCGGCGCGCTCGAAGCGGTGAAGGACAGCGGCTGCGGGCTGTGCGTGATGCACATGCTGGGCGAGCCGCGAACCATGCAGCTCGGCGAGCCCGACTATCTCGACGTGGTGGCCGAGGTGCGGGCGTTCCTGGCCGGGCGCGCCGCGGACTTCCTCGCGGCCGGCATCGCCGCCGAGCGGATCAGCGTCGATCCGGGCTTCGGTTTCGGCAAGGCCACCATCGAACATAATTACGCCTTGCTGGCGCGCCTGCCCGACACGGCGCCGCCGCGCCCCGACGGACGCCCGTATCCGATCCTGGCCGGCATGTCGCGCAAGTCCATGCTCGGCGCGCTGATCGGCAAGCCGCCGGCCGAGCGCGTGGCGGCCAGCGTGGCCGCCGCGGTCTGCGCGGCCGAGCGCGGCGCGGCCATCATCCGCGTGCACGATGTGGCGGCCACCGTCGACGCATTGAAGATCTGGGGCGCCGTGCGCGACGCGGCACGCCTCGCCTGAGAGAGAACATACGAGGAGGAATGCATTCATGGGACGTCGTTATTTCGGTACGGACGGGATCCGCGGCCTGGTCGGCGAGTCGCCGATCACGCCCGACTTCGTGCTGCGGCTCGGTTACGCGGCCGGCAAGGTGCTCGCGCATTCGAAGGCGCGCGCGGCGAGCGGCCGCCCGACCGTGCTGATCGGCAAGGACACGCGCGTCTCGGGCTACATGCTCGAGGCCGCGCTCGAGGCGGGCTTCTCGGCCGCCGGCGTGGACGTGATGCTGGCCGGGCCGATGCCCACGCCGGGCGTCGCCTACCTGACGCGCGCGCTGCGCCTGGCCGCGGGCGTGGTGATCAGCGCCTCGCACAATCCCTATCACGACAACGGCATCAAGTTCTTCTCGGCCGACGGCAACAAGCTGCCGGACGAGACCGAGGCCGAGATCGAGGCCTGGCTCGACAAGCCGCTCGCCTGCGAAGCCTCCGACGGGCTCGGCAAGGCGCGCCGGCTCGACGACGCCAACGGCCGCTACATCGAGTTCTGCAAGAGCACCTTCCCGGCCTCGTTCGACCTGCGCGGCATGAAGCTGGTGGTCGATTGCGCCAACGGCGCCGCCTACCAGATCGCGCCGCACGTGTTCCACGAGCTGGGCGCCGACATCGTGCCGATCGGCGTCAAGCCGAACGGTTTCAACATCAACGACAAGGTCGGCGCGACCGCGCCGGAGGCGCTGATCGCGGCCGTCAAGGAAAACGGCGCCGATCTCGGCATCGCGCTGGACGGCGACGCCGACCGCCTGCTGGTGGTCGACGCGGCCGGCCGTCTCTACAACGGCGACGAGCTGCTCTACGTGCTGGCGAAGGATCGCATCGAGACCGACGGCAAGGTGCCGGGCGCGGTCGGCACGCTGATGACGAATCTCGCGGTCGAGGTCGCGCTGGGCAAGCTCGGCGTGCCCTTCGTGCGCGCCGCGGTGGGCGACCGTTACGTGCTCGAGCAGTTGCGCGAGCGCGGCTGGCAGCTCGGCGCCGAGGGCTCGGGCCATATCCTCTCGCTCGACCGCCACTCGACCGGCGACGGCATCGTCTCGGCGCTGCTGGTGCTGGCGGCGCTCAAGCGCAGCGGCAAGACCCTGGCCGAGCTGCTCGAGGGCGTGGCGCTGTTCCCGCAGACGCTGATCAATGTGCGCATGAAGGCCGGCGCCGACTGGAAGGGCGAGGCCTCGATCCAGGCGGCGATCGCCGCGGCCGAGCGCGAGCTCGGCGAGAGCGGGCGCGTGCTGATCCGCGCCTCGGGCACCGAACCGGTGCTGCGCGTGATGGTCGAGGCGCGCGAGGCGGCCGATGCCCAGCGCCATGCCGAGGCGATCGCCGGCGCGGTGCGGCTCGCGACGGCCTGAATCCGCGCCAGCGGAAACCACGACGGCGGCCAGGTTGGCCGCCGTTTTTTATTGGCGAGCCCGCGCAGGAGGGCGCCATGTTGTCGCAGGCGCACATGCGCCGAGATCATCGACCCGGGCGCGGGCCGGCGCCATTCCCGACTGATCCACTCAAGTACCTACCCCGGATTCCGCAGACGAAATCGTTTGCGCGTCCGTAATCCTTCCGTTTTATGACATTTCATCTAAGCTGCTTGAGCGCCGTCGCCGGTCCGCGGACCGGGTGAACAATCGGCGCTGACGTGCACGTTTACGATGCGCGAGCAGAGGGGGGAGAACCGCGCGGCGATGTCCTCGCGCCGCCCGGCAACCTGGCGCAAGCCTTGCCGGCCGGGCCCGCGGCGCCGGCGGCAGGCGATCGGCGAAGCCCGGGCGCCAGCTTTCGGTCTGTCATGTTGCTGTCACACCAGGTTCATTAATTGTCACATTACTGTCATGGACACCCCCTAATCTTCGCGGTGCCGTAGTCATCCGCTCACACACTGGAGGTCTCATGAAATTGATGCAAACCGCGTTTGCTGGTCTGGCCGGCGCGCTTTTCGCTGTCGCCGCTCACGCAGCCGACGTCACCGGCGCGGGCAGCACCTTCGCAGCCCCGATCTACTCGAAGTGGGCTGCCGAATACCAGCAAACCGGCGGCGCCAAGATCAACTACCAGGGCATCGGCTCGTCCGGCGGCCTGAAGCAGATCGACGCCAAGACGGTTGACTTCGCGGGCTCGGACGCGCCGCTGAAGGACGACGAACTCGCCCAGAAGGGCCTGTTCCAGTTCCCGACGGTGGTCGGCGGCATCGTTCCGGTGGTGAACGTCCCGGGCATCAAGGCCGGCGAAATCACGCTGTCGGGCGAAGTGCTCGGCGACATCTACCTGGGCAAGGTCAAGAAGTGGAACGACCCGGCGATCGCCTCGCTGAACCCGAAGGCCAAGCTGCCGGACCTGGACATCGCCGTGGTTCGCCGCGCTGACGGTTCGGGCACCTCGTTCATCTGGACGAACTACCTCTCGAAGGTCAACGACGAGTGGAAGACCAAGGTCGGCGAAGGCACCACGGTCAACTGGCCGACGGGCACGGGCGGCAAGGGCAACGACGGCGTCGCCGCCTTCGTGCAGCGCCTGCCGGGCGCGATCGGCTATGTCGAATCGGCCTACGCGAAGAAGAACTCGATGATCTACGTCGACCTGAAGAACGCCTCGGGCGCCGTGGTCACGCCGGACGCGAAGACCTTCGCGGCAGCCGCTGCCGGCGCGAACTGGTCGAAGTCGTTCTACCAGATCCTGACGAACGAGCAGGGCAAGGACGCATGGCCGATCGTCGGCGCGACCTTCGTGCTGCTGCACACCAAGCAGGACAAGCCGGAGCAGGGCGCCGAAACGCTCAAGTTCTTCGACTGGGCCTTCAAGAACGGTGGCAAGGCCGCGACGGACCTGGACTACATCTCGCTGCCGGCATCGGTCACGGCTGAGATCCGCAAGCAGTGGAAGACCAAGGTGACGGACGCGTCGGGCAAGCCGGTCGCGGAATAAGCCTCGGGCTGTAGCAAGTAGCACGCAAGCAAGTCGTGGTCGCGTCGTCCGGCATGTGCCGGGCGACGCGTGCGGTACCGGCGGGCGGCCCGTGGCCCCCGCCATCGAACCTTCAGGCGCCCATGTCCGACATTCCTCTCACGTCACGCCCCGCCGGCCAGATGCGCGCGCCCGGCCGGCTCGGCGACGTCATCTTCGGCGGCCTCACGCGCATCGCCGCGGTGGTGACCCTGCTGGTGCTCGGCGGCATCATCGTCTCGCTGATCATCGCCTCGCTGCCGACCATCGAGAAGTTTGGCCTCGGTTTCCTCTGGCGGTCCGAATGGGACCCCAACGCCGATGTCTACGGCGCGCTGGTGCCCATCTACGGCACCATCGCCACCTCGCTGATCGCGCTGATCATCGCCGTGCCGGTCAGCTTCGGCATCGCCCTGTTCCTGACCGAGCTGTCGCCCGTGTGGCTGCGACGCCCGCTCGGCATCGCCATCGAGCTGCTCGCCGCGATCCCCTCGATCGTCTACGGCATGTGGGGCCTGCTGGTGTTCGCGCCGATCTTCGCGGCCTGGTTCCAGAAGCCGCTCGGCCAGATCCTCGGCCCCGTGCCCTTCATCGGCGCGCTGTTCCAGGGCCCGCCGATCGGCATCGGCCTGCTCTGCGCGGGCGTGATCCTGGCGATCATGATCATCCCGTACATCGCCTCGGTGATGCGCGACGTGTTCGAGGTCACCCCGGTGCTGCTGAAGGAATCGGCCTACGGCATCGGCTGCACGACCTGGGAAGTGATGTGGAAGATCGTGCTGCCCTACACCAAGAGCGGCGTGATCGGCGGCGTGATGCTCGGCCTGGGCCGCGCGCTCGGCGAGACCATGGCCGTCACCTTCGTGATCGGCAACACCAACCTGCTCGACAATATCTCGCTGTTCTCGCCGGGCAACAGCATCACCTCGGCGCTCGCCAATGAATTCGCGGAAGCCGCGCCGGGCCTGCATACCTCGGCGCTGATGGAACTCGGCCTGATCCTGTTCGTGATCACCTTCATCGTGCTGACGATCTCGAAACTGATGCTGCTGCGCCTCCAGAAGGGAGAAGGCAAGAAATGAGCGAACGCGTCCTGAACATGCCGGGCGGCCAGTCCGGCGCCGCGCTCGAAGCGATGCGCTCGCGCCTGCAGGCGCGCCGCAAGCGCACCAACGCGCTCGCGCTGACCCTCTCGCTGGCGGCGATGGCCTTCGGCCTGATCTGGCTCGTCTGGATCCTCTACACCACGCTGCACCTGGGCATCGGCGGCCTGTCGGTCGAGCTGTTCACGCAGTCGACGCCGGCGCCGGACAGCGAAGGCGGTGGCCTGGCCAACGCGATCGTCGGCAGCCTGATGCTGGTCGCGCTCGGCACCCTGGTCGGCACCCCGATCGGCGTGCTGGCCGGCGTCTACCTGGCCGAATACGGCCAGAAGAACTGGCTCGCGAGCCTGATGCGCTTCATCAACGACATCCTGCTGTCGGCCCCCTCGATCGTGGTCGGCCTGTTCGTCTACGCGGTGGTGGTGGCGCCCTCGGGCCGCTTCTCCGGCTGGGCCGGGGTGATCTCGCTGGCGCTGCTGCAGGTGCCGATCGTGATCCGCACCACCGAGAACATGCTGAACCTGGTGCCCAACGCGCTGCGCGAGGCCTCGTTCGCGCTCGGCACGCCGAAGTGGCGCATGATCATGAAGATCACGCTGCGCGCCTCGATCGGCGGCATCGTCACGGGCGTGCTGCTGGCGGTGGCGCGGATCGCCGGCGAAACGGCGCCGCTGCTGTTTACGGCACTGTCGAACCAGTTCTTCTCGCTCGACATGTCCAAGCCGATCGCCAACCTGCCCGTCACGATCTACAAGTTCGCGATGAGCCCGTTCGCGCAGTGGCAATCGCTCGCCTGGGCGGGCGTCTTCCTGATCACGCTGGGAGTGCTGGGACTGAACATCCTGGCGCGCTCGATCTTCTCGAAAAAGTAACGGCGGAGCAATCCGATGAACATGGCAGAAAGCCACCTGAATCCGATCGAACACGGCAGCGCGCCCGCCGGCGGCAATGCGGCAAACGGCCAGCGCCCGCTCGCCCCGCTCGACGCGAAGATCGAAGTCAACAACCTGAACTTCTTCTACAACAAGTTCCACGCGCTGAAGAACGTCAACATGCGCATTCCCGAAGGCAAGGTGACTGCCTTCATCGGCCCGTCGGGCTGCGGGAAGTCGACGCTGCTGCGCACCTTCAACAAGATGTACGCGCTCTATCCCGAGCAGCGCGCCGAAGGCGCGATCATGATGGACGGCGAGAACCTGCTGGAATCGAAGCAGGACATCTCGCTGCTGCGCGCGCGCATCGGCATGGTGTTCCAGAAGCCGACCCCGTTCCCGATGTCGATCTATGACAACATCGCGTTCGGCGTGAAGATGTTCGAGAAGCTCACGCGCTCGGAAATGGACGACCGCGTCGAGTGGGCCCTGACCAAGGCCGCGCTCTGGAACGAGGTGAAGGACAAGCTCAGCCAGAGCGGCTACGGCCTGTCGGGCGGCCAGCAGCAGCGTCTGTGCATCGCGCGCGGCATCGCGATCCGCCCGGAAGTGCTGCTGCTCGACGAGCCGTGCTCGGCGCTCGACCCGATCTCCACCGGCCGCATCGAGGAGCTGATCGCCGAGCTCAAGAGCGACTACACGGTGGTGATCGTCACGCACAACATGCAGCAGGCGGCGCGTTGCTCGGACTACACGGCCTACATGTACCTGGGCGAGCTGATCGAGTTCGGCGACACCGAGAAGATCTTCATCAAGCCGGCCCGCAAGGAAACGGAAGACTACATCACCGGCCGTTTCGGTTGACGAGGGAGCGACAATAATGACCGACAAGCATCTGTCCAGCCAGTTCGACGCCGATCTGAACGCGGTGTCGTCCAAGGTCCTGGAAATGGGCGGCCTCGTCGAGGCCCAGATCACCGAGGCGATCCACGCGCTCAACGAGTTCGACCGCGAAGCGGCCGAGCGCGTGATCGCCAACGAGGATCGCCTGAACCTGATGGAAGTCGAGATCGACGAGGAGTGCGGCAACATCATCGCGCGCCGCCAGCCGGCCGCGCGCGACCTGCGCCTCCTGATGTCGATCTCCAAGACCATCACCAACCTCGAGCGCGCCGGCGACGAGGCCGAGAAGATCGCCAAGCGCGTGCGGCGCCTGGCCGACGAGCCGATCGCCCGCGGCGTGAACATCGCCGAGATCAAGGTCTCGGGCGAGATGGCCGTGACCATCCTGCGCCGCGCGCTCGACGCGTTCGCGCGCCTGGACACGGTGGCCGCCGCGCAGATCGTCAAGGACGACAAGGAAATCGACCTGGAATTCCGCGCCTTCGTGCGCAAGCTGGTCTCCTACATGCAGGAAGACCCGCGCACCATCTCGGTCGGCCTCGACTTCCTGTTCATCGCCAAGGCGATCGAGCGGGTCGGCGACCATGCCAAGAACATCGCGGAATTCATCATCTACATCGTGAAGGGCACCGACGTGCGGCACCAGCCGCGCGACCTGCTCGATCGCGAAGCCAATAGTTAACCCACGTCAGAGGACGCACCGAGGTGCCGATGCCCAGCAACATTCTCGTCATCGAAGATGAGCCCGCGATCTCCGAATTGATTTCGGTGAACCTTCAGCACGCGGGACATTGTGCGATTCGCGCGTACAACGCGGAGCAGGCCCAGAACCTGATCAGCGACGTGCTGCCTGATCTGGTCCTGCTCGACTGGATGCTGCCGGGCAAGTCGGGGATCGCCTTCGCGCGCGAACTGCGCAACAACGAGCGTACCAAGCACATCCCGATCATCATGCTGACCGCGCGCGGCGACGAGCAGGACAAGGTGCTCGGCCTGGAGATCGGTGCCGACGACTACGTCACCAAGCCGTTCTCGCCCAAGGAGCTGATGGCGCGCATCAAGGCGGTGCTGCGCCGCCGCGCGCCGCAGCTGACCGAGGACGTGGTCTCGATCAACGGCCTGCGCCTGGACCCGGCCACGCACCGGGTGGCGGCTGCCGCCGAGGGCAACGAAATCAAGCTCGACCTCGGCCCGACCGAGTTCCGCCTGCTGCACTTCTTCATGACGCATCCGGAACGCGTGCACAGCCGCACCCAGCTGCTCGACCAGGTGTGGGGCGACCACGTGTTCGTCGAGGAACGTACCGTCGACGTCCATATCAAGCGCCTGCGCGCGGCCCTCAAGCCGGCCGGCTGCGATGCTATGATCGAAACCGTGCGCGGCAGCGGCTACCGCCTCGCCAAGCACGCATGACGCGACGCGGCGCATGAAGCTGGCGCCGCGTTTCGCCTCCATCCCGTTTCCTGTCGAGCGCCAACCATGAACATCATCTGGGCGCGCTTTCTGGTGTCGCTCGTCCTGCTCGCGCTGGTCGCGACGCTTGCCGGCGTGACGATCGGCGTGCGCGCCGGCCTGGCCGTGGCCGTCGCGCTGCTGGTCGCGCAGGCATTCTTCAGCACCTTCCACACCCAGCAGCTCTGGCGCCTGCTCGATGCGCCCGTGTACGGCGAAGTGCCGAGCGCGCCGGGCATCTGGGGCGAGATCTACTACCGCCTGCACAAGCTCGCCAAGCAATGGCACGCCCAGGTGCGCCAGGTCGAGCAGCAGCATTCGCGCTTCATCCAGGCGATCCAGGCCTCGCCCAACGGCGTGGCGATGCTCGACGACCACGACCAGATCGAATGGTGCAATGCGATCGCCGAGCTGCATTTCGGGCTCGACGCCAAGCGCGACCTGCGCCAGCACATCACCCACCTGGTCCGCCATCCCGACTTCGTGCGCTATCTGAATGCCCAGCACTACGACGAGATGCTGGTGATGCGCGGCATGGGCGAGGGGCGCCAGCACGTGATCGCGGTGCAGGTGTTCCCCTACGGCGACAACCGCAAGCTGCTGCTCACCCAGGACATCACCGAGGTCGAGCGCACCGACGCGATGCGCCGGGACTTCGTCGCCAACGTCTCGCACGAGCTGAAGACGCCGCTCACGGTGCTCTCGGGCTTCCTCGAGACGCTGCGCGAGCTGCCGCTGTCGGACGAGGAGCGCGCGCGCTACCTCGACATGATGGAGCAGCAGGCCGGGCGCATGCGCAAGATCGTCACCGACCTGCTGGTGCTGGCCAAGCTCGAGGGTGAGGGCAAGCCGCCGACCGACAAGCCGGTCGACATGGACGACGTGCTCGGCCACCTGGAGGATGTCGCGCAGACGCTGTCGGCCGGCCATCACGAGATCTCCTTCGAGATCGACGACACGCTCAGCGTGACGGGCGCCGAGACCGAGATCTTCAGCGCGCTCGGCAACCTGGTGACCAATGCGGTGCGCTACACGCCCGAGGGCGGCAAGATCCGCGTCTGCTGGCGCCGCGACGGCTCGCAGGCGGTGTTCTCGGTGAAGGACAGCGGCTTCGGGATCCCGGCCGAGGACCTGCCGCGGCTCACCGAGCGTTTCTATCGCGTCGACCGCAGTCGCTCGCGCGATACCGGCGGCACCGGCCTGGGCCTGGCGATCGTCAAGCACGTGCTGCAGCGCCACGACGGCCAGTTGCTGATCCAGAGCGAGGAAGGGCGCGGCAGTACCTTCACGGCGCGCTTCCCGGCGCAGCGCACGGTGGTGCGCCGGCCGCGCGCGGCCTGAGGCGGGCGGGGCGGCAGCGGCCGTCCATCCGGTTCACGTGCCCCGTTCGCGGCGCGGCAAGCAAAACGCCACTCGCTAGCGAGTGGCGTTTTGCATTGCGCGGCGGTTGACGCGGCCCGGGACCGGCGCGGCCTCAGCCGCCGAACTTCTCCAGCAGGCCGAGCTGCGCGCTGCGCCGGGTCTTGCCCGAGCGGCGGCGCTTGTAGTGGCCGTCGCTCTGCATCACCCAGGCCGATTGATTGTCGCCGAGGAACACCGAGAGGCCCTCGGCGATCACACGGCGCTTGAGCTTGCGGTCGTGGATCGGGAAGGCCACCTCGACGCGGCGGAACAGGTTGCGATCCATCCAGTCCGCGCTCGACAGGTAGACCAGCTCGGCGCCGCCGGCATGGAAGTAGTAGATCCGGTGATGCTCCAGGAAGCGCCCGATGATCGAGCGCACCGTGATGTTCTCCGAGAGGCCCGGCACGCCCGGCTGCAGCGCGCACACGCCGCGCACGATCAGGTCGACCTTCACGCCGGCCTGCGAGGCCTCGTAGAGTTCGGCGATCACCGAGGGTTCGAGCAGCGCGTTCATCTTGGCGACGATGCGCGCGCGCTTGCCGGCGCGCGCATTGGCGATCTCGTTGCGGATCCCCTCGATCAGCTTCGGATGCAGCGTGAACGGCGACTGCCACAGCTCGTGCAGCTTGAGCTCGCCGCCGATGCCGGTGAGCTGCTGGAACACGTGATGGACGTCCTCGCAGATCCTCGGCTCGGCCGTCATCAGCCCGAAGTCGGTATAGAGGCGCGCCGTGCGCGGATGGTAGTTGCCGGTGCCCAGGTGCACGTAGCGGCGCAGCACGGTCTTGCCGCCGCGCTTCTCGCGGCGCACGATCAGCACCATCTTGGCGTGGCACTTGTGGCCCACCACGCCGTACACCACGTGCGCGCCCACCGCCTCCAGGCGCGAGGCCCAGTTGATGTTGGTTTCCTCGTCGAAGCGCGCCAGCAGCTCGACCACCACCGTCACTTCCTTGCCGTTGCGCGCGGCTTCCATCAGCGCGTCCATCAGCGGCGAATCGGTGCCGGTGCGGTAGATGGTCTGCTTGATCGCGACCACGTTGGGATCCTTGGCCGCCTCGCGCAGCAGCTCCAGCACCGGCTGGAAGCTCTCGTAGGGATGATGCAGCAGGATGTCGCCGCGATCGATCGCGTCGAACATCGAGGTGTCGTTGGCGATGGCCGCCGGCGTGGACGGCGCGTGCGGCACGAACTTCAGCTCGGGCAGGTCGACCAGGTCGGGCAACTGCATCAGCCGCACCAGGTTGACCGGGCCGTTGGCGCGATAGCAATCGCGCTCGTTGAGCTCGCTCTCGTCGAGCAGGCGGCGCACGATATGGGCCGGCGTGTCGGCCGAGACTTCGAGCCGCACCGCGTTGCCGAGGTGGCGCGCCGGCAGTTCGCCCTGCAGCGCCACGCGCAGGTTGGTGATCTCGTCCTCGTCGACGAACAGCTCGCTGTTGCGCGTGATGCGGAACTGGTTGCAGCTCCTGACCACCAGCTTCGGGAACAGTTCGCCCACGAAGCGCTGCATCAGCGAGCTGAGCAGCACGAAGCCGTGACGGAAGCCCGACAGCTCCTGCGGCATGCGTACCAGGCGCGGCAGCGCGCGCGGCGCCTGCACGATGCCGAGCAGGGCCTGGCGGCCGAAGGCGTCGCGGCCTTCCAGCTCGACCACGAAGTTCAGGCTCTTGTTGAGCACGCGCGGGAACGGATGGGCCGGATCGAGCCCGATCGGCGTGAGCACCGGCAGCAGTTCGTCGAGGAAGTAGGCGCGCGCCCATTCGAGCTGCGCCTCGCTCCAGGTATCGGTGCCGTGGAAATAGATGCCTTCGGTCTCGAGCGCCGGGAAGATGGTCTCGTGCAGCATCGCGTACTGCTTGTGCACCAGGCGTTGCGCGCGGTCCACCACCAGGTCGTAGACATGCTGCAGCGACATGCCGTCGGGCGACAGCGCGCCCGGGTTGTCGCGCATCTGCTCCTGCAGCCCGGCCATCCGGACTTCGAAGAATTCGTCGAGGTTGCTGCTGGTGATGCAGATGAAGCGCAGCCGCTCGAGCAGCGGCACCTGCGGATCGGCGGCCTGCGCCAGCACGCGCTCGTTGAAACCGAGGATGCCTAGTTCACGGTTGAGCAGCGGGTAGCGGATGGACATCGGCAGCGAGGATGGCAGATCGGGTGCGGCGGGCAGAAACGGAAGTTCGGAAATTCTCACGGTGCGATGACATCTTGATGACGTATTTGATCTTGTTCTGGAATGATACGGCCTGACATTCCATGATTTGATGACGACTTGATGACAATCACGGTTTTGTCTACAAATAATACGTCCGCCCGAGCGGAAACTCACCACCTGTTTCAATCGATACAAATCGCGGATACTGCGGTGGAGCGCGGCATGGCGCGATGATCCGACACCGCAAGCGCGCCAGCCTTTAGAATGTCGCGTTTGTCATGCACTGGGCCGGCACGGCGGCGACTTGCCGGCCTGAGAACGGAGCTTCTACCCGATGGTTACATCCCCGCAATTGCTCGCCGCCGTCGATCTCGGCTCGAACAGCTTCCGGCTGATCGTCGGCCGCGTCGAGGAAACTCCCGCGGGCAGCCAGATCTACCCGGTCGACGCGCTGCGCGAGCCGGTCCGTCTCGCGGCCGGCCTGTCGCGCGACAAGATGCTCGATCGCGCCTCGCAGGAGCGCGGTTGGGAGGCGCTCAAGCGCTTCGGCGAACGGCTGCGCGACTTCCACCCCGATCACGTGCGCGCGGTCGCCACCAACACGCTGCGCGTGGCGAAGAACGCCGGCGAGTTCCTGGTCGAGGCGGAAGCCGCGCTGGGTTTCCCGATCGAGGTGATCGCGGGCCGCGAGGAAGCGCGCCTGATCTACGCGGGCGCCGCGCATTCGGTGCCGGCCAGCGCCGGCAAGCGGCTGGTGGTCGACATCGGCGGCGGCTCGACCGAGTTCATCATCGGCCAGCACTACACGCCGATCGTGATGGAAAGCCTCTATATCGGCTGCGTGAGCCATAGCCGCCAGTTCTTCCCGGCCGGCAACGTCGACGAATACACCATGCGCCAGGCCGAGCTGGCCGCCAAGCGCGAAATCCAGATCATCTCGGGCGAGTACAAGAAGGCCGGCTGGGACCAGGCGATCGGTTCCTCGGGCACGGCCCGCGCGCTGGCCGAACTGGTCGAGGGCAATGGCTTCAACGACGCCGGCATCTCGCACGGCATCTCGCGCGGCGGGCTGGAGCGCCTGAAGCGCGCCCTGATCAAGGCCGAGAACGTCAATCGCCTGAAGCTGGTCGCGCTCAAGCCGGACCGCATCCCGGTGCTGGCGGGCGGCCTGTCGATCATGCTGGCGGTGTTCGAGGAACTCGGCATCGACTACGTCGACACCACCGACGGCGCGCTGCGCCTGGGCGTGCTCTACGACCTGCTCGGCCGGGCCCAGCACGAGGACATGCGCGCCGTGACGGTGGAAGGCTTCATGCGCCGCTACGGCGTCGATCGTCCGCAGGCCGATCGCATCGCCTCGCTGGCCACCAGCTTCTACGACCAGCTCGAACACACCGAGGACGTGTCCCGTGAGGAAGATCGCACCTTCGTCGGCTGGGCGGCCGCGCTGCACGAGATCGGCCTGTCGATCTCGCACAGCGCCTATCACAAGCATTCGGCCTATATCGCCAGCAATGCCGACATGCCCGGCTTCTCGCGTACCGACCAGGCTCGCCTGGCGGCGCTGGTGCTCGGTCACGCGGGCAAGCTCGGCAAGCTCTCGCAGTCGCGCGACGTCGAGTGGCCGCTGCTGTTCTGCCTGCGCCTGGCCGCGCTGCTGTGCCGTCGGCGAACCGATGCGGGCCTGCCCGAGATCTCGGTATCGGATGTCAAGAAGGGCGGCTACGAGGTCCGGCTGCCGAGCAGCTGGGTCGAGCAGAATCCGCTCACCGACTACAGCCTGAGCCAGGAAGCGGCGGAATGGGAGAAGGTCGGGATTCCGTATCGCGTGGTCTATACCGAGGCCTGACGCGCCTCGCTTCGGCCGGCCCGTTCCGGGGCCGCCCGTGCCTCGACGGCCGCACCCAGGTGCGGCCGTTGTCGTTTCCGGCCGATCCTTACGGGGTGCAGACGATCGCGGTCAGGAACGGGAAGGCGGCCTTCACGGTGGCCTGGCTGCCGGCGGCGCGCACCTTGGCCTCGACGGCGCTCTTCGAGCCGCGCACCACCACGCCGTAGCCCCATTCGTCGATCGGCTTGCCGTCGCCGTGCTGGAACAGCGGATCGTCCTGCTGGTAGCCGAGCACCACGTAGACCGAGAAGCCGTAGGCGCTGAGCGGGTGCTCGGTATGGAAGGCATTCATCGAGTTCGACTCGACATGCATCGGCTTGGTCTGGATGTCGCCGGCCTCGGCCAGCGGCGCGATGAAGCGATGGCCGTTCGACGAGCAGTCGAGCGCGGCGTCGAGCGCCTTGGGCTCGGCGGCGAGGGCGGCAGCCGAAGCGGCCAGGCTGATGGCGCCCAGCAGGGCGCAGGCGAGGCCGGCGGCCCCGAGACGGCGTGTTTTCATAGGCGGAAGATCGGTGATGTTGTTGTACTGGTCAACGAGGAAGCCGGCTGCCGAGGCGGCCGGCCCGCGATGCCCGGTGGCTTGAACAGGCCCTGGCCTGATCGTCCGGTATGTGACCGATCATAACGAAAACGCGGCGGCGGCGCAGCCTGGCCGCCGCCTGGCTGCATCCGCCCCGCCCATGGCGCGGGCGGGGCGGGTGGGCGAGGGCGTGCCGTGCCGCCGCGTGCTGCCGCTGCGGCCGCTTACTGCTGTTGCTGCAGGTACTGCCTGACCTGCTGCATGCTCACGCGGCCGCTGTGCGCGGTATCGATCTGCTCGAAGTTGCGCGCGATGAAGGGCAGGCCGTCGGCCTGGGCCTGGGCCTTGGTGATCGACTGGCCGTTGGCCAGCGCGCTGTTGGCGGCCAGGCTCGAGGCCAGCCGCGACTGGGCCTGCTGGGCCAGGTCGCTGCCGGTGGTGGCCGCCGAGGGCGCGGCGATCGGGCGGCGCGGCAGGAACGGGCCGTCCACGCCGCCCTTGAGCGGCACCGGGGTGGAGACGGCCTGTTGCGCGGCCGCCATGGCCTGGGTGGCCGGCAGCACCGGCAGCGCGAGCAGCAGGGCGAGCGCGAGCAGGCGCGCGATCGGATGGGATTGGATCATGGCTTGTCTCATCGATGAGGTTGGCGAACGCGGGCCGCCCGACGGGCGGCGCCGCGCCTGTCGGTTCAGCGGGCCGCGACCGCGGTCTTCAGCGTCGGCGTGCCGGCCGGGCTTTCGTCGGGCCAGGGCGCCGGCAACTGCGCCAGCGACAGCGCGTTCGAGATCGGCTGGTTGGCGAAGAACGAGACCAGGTCCGACCTGAGCTGCGGCCGCGCGACATTGTCGAGATAGATCATGTGGCCGCCCTGGTAGAAGGTCATCTGCAGGTTCGGATTCAGGCCCGGCACCGTCTGCAGCCGCGCGAGCTGGTTCTCGGTCAGGAAGAACGGCGTGGCCAGGTCGTGATAGCCGTTGGCCGACAGCACCTTCAACTGCGGGTTCAGCTGCAGCGCCGCGAGCAGGTCCGGGATCGTGTCCGGCACCGCCTGGCCCGCGTGGCTGAAGTCCCAGGCGCCGATGATGTCGTTGTTGAGGGTGGCGTAGGTCGCGTTCGGCGCCTCGAAGCCGAGCTCGTTGGGCAACTGCGTGGCCAGCGCATTGGTGAAGGGCTGGGTGATCAGGATGTCGGAGGGATCCGAATCCTGCTGCAGGCGCGGGTCGCTGCTCGGCAGGATCACGCGGCCATCGTAACGGCCGATGGTCGAGCCCGGTACCAGGTTGGTGCCGTAGTAGTCGTTGCCGAAGTAGGCGTTCAGCGAGGCGACCGACATGTTGGTCTGCGTCGACCATTGCGACAAGGTGTTGTTGTCGGGGAAGGTCGGGTTCGGCACCAGCGGGCTGCCGGCGAAGAAGAAGGTCGGCGCGTAGGTGGCCAGCTGCGAATACTGCGCGGTCACGAAGTTCTGGATCTGCAGCGCGAACTGGCCGTTGCTGGTCGGCGCCGGCGAGACCTGGTTGAAGTAGGCCGCCACCTGGGCATAACCGAGGAAGTAGCCGATCATGCCGTCGGTCGTGTACTTCAGCTCCAGCGCGTTGTTGGCTGCGTTGCCGTTGGTGATCGCGTAGGTTTCGCCCGGATCCGCGAAGTAGTTGAGGATCGAGGATTGCAGCACGATGCCGGTCAGGTTCACGCCGGCCGATTCGACCGACAGCGCGAGCATGTCGGTGCGCGGCGTGCCGTAGGACTCGCCGTACAGGTAGAGCGGCGAGCTCGCGCGATTGTTCACCGCGATGTAGCGGCGGATGAAGTCGCGCATCACGCGCACGTCCGGGTCCGCGCCCCAGAAGGTCTGGTTGGTGTTCGGCGCGATCGCTTCCGAGAAACCGGTGCCGGGCGGGTCGATGAACACCATGTCGGTGGTGCCGATCAGGCTCTCGTCGTTGCTCACCAGCGGGAAGTTCGGCCAGTTCGTCATCAGCGGATCGGGCGTGGCCACGCGGGTCGGCGCGAACGAGCCGAGCCGCAGCCAGACCGAGGAGGAGCCGGGGCCGCCGTTGTAGAAGAAGGTGACCGGGCGCGGCTTGCCGTCCTGGCTCGGCGCCGTGTAGGCGACGTAGGACATGCTCGCCTCGGGCTTGCCGCTCGGATCGATCGCGGTGAGGTGGCCGGTGGTGGAGGTGTAGCTGACGGTCTTGCCGCCGCCGGTCCACTGGCGATGCATGACGGCCGCCGATTCGTTGACCTGCGAGGCCTGCAGGTTCGCGCCGGCGCTGGTGGAGTACGCGGTGTTGTCGGTGAAGGGATGGTTCGCCGAGGCGTCGACCGAGGCGATGCTGCTGCTGGTGCCGTCGCCGCCGCACGCGCTCAGCGCGAGCGCCGACATCGACAGGACGATCCCTCCGATTTGCCGAATCGCACGCTGCGATCCGCGACCCAGACCCTGGTTTCTCTCTTTCATTCTTGTTTCCTTTTCCTTTCGATTTATTTAAATCAATCAGGATGGTGATGCAATCGCGGCTTTATGGGCTTGAATTGCGCCAGATTCATTGTTTTTATGGTTTATCGACTCGCGTGGGTCGGCAAGCAGCGTAAGAATGAAAAATATTTGCGTCAATCGAAATTCGAAAAATTTCGTGTGGAGTTTTGTAACGGTGATTTTGTTGCGATGCGGCGCGATGGGCGGCGCCATCGTCAGGCAGGGCGGCCCTGAGCGGGAGATGGGGGAAGGTACCGGTTCCCGGCATCGGAAAAGGCAGGCGCGCGATTGACGGATTCGTTGCGCGGCGGGTGGTTCGAATGAACTATTCGGGTAATCGCGGAAAGTGGATTGGCTTATTAAAAATTTCTCGAATCTTTACCAATTGCTTTCATATGAAATCCAGCCGGCGGCTTAATAGTTTATTCCGCCTCGATGCAGTCGCGCGATAAGGCGCGCGCCCCTCGGGGGCGGGCGCGCGCCGGAATCTCAACGCCCGGTGCCGAGCCGCTCGGCGGCACGCTTCACCAGGGCCTCGCGGGTCGCGTAGATCGGCGCGTAGCGCTCGCGCACGGCCGCGACCACCTCGGCCGGCGCCGTCTCGGGGCTGCCGGCGTCGAACGGCGGCGCGGGCGCGTATTCGATCGACAACTGGGTGGCCTGCGCGACGGCGTCGCCATGCAGCTCGCGTGCGATGGTCAGCGCGAAATCGATGCCGGCAGTGATGCCGCCGCCGGTCACGAGGCTGCCGTCGCGAACCACGCGCTCGCGCACCGGCGTGGCGCCGAAGGCTTCCAGCAACGGCAGGAAGGCCCAGTGCGTGGTGGCGCGCCGGCCTTGCAGCAGGCCGGCCGCGCCGAGCACCAGCGAGCCGGTGCAGACCGAGCTCAGGTAGCGCGCGGTGCCGGCGGCCCGACGCAGGAAGGACAGGGTCGCATCGTCGAGCAGCAGCTCGCCGATGCCGCGGCCGCCCGGCACGCACAGCACGTCCACCGGCGGGCAATCCTCGAAGCGCGTATCGGGGCTCAGCGTCAGGCCATGCGCGGCCTGCACCGGCGCGCCGTCGCTGGAGACCAGGTGGACCGTCGTGTCGGGCAGGGCGGCGAACACGTCGTAGGGGCCGACCAGGTCGAGCGCCTGGACGCCGGGAAACATCAGCAATGCGATTCGATGGGACATGGCGAACTCCGCGGTGGAAATCCAAGAGGAAGATTTCGTGCCATGGTAGCCAGCGCATCGGGACGGGACAATTCGCTTGCCTGACAGGATCGGCAAATTTCCTGCCATCATGCGAGGCATCCCGCCGATCCCGTTCCTGGAGCCCCCATGTGCGCCGCCCTCGCCACCGTTTCCCATTCCGCCCGGCCGCCCCGGCGTGCCTGGTTCGTGCTGCCGCCGCGCGTGCACATGCTCGACCTCGGCGGCCCGCTGCAATTGATCGCCTCGCTGGCGCCGCTGCGCATCGCGGCGGTCGAGACCTGCTGCATCGCCGCGGGCGCGACCCTGGACAGCCATCAGGGCTTGCGGCTCGCTAATCTCGCGCCCCTGCCCGAGCGCGTGCCGGCCGGCGACTGGGTGATCGTGATCGGCTCGAAGCACGACTTCCGCGCGCCGCCGTCGGCCGAGTACGCGCAACTGGTGAGCTGGCTGCGGCGCGTGGTGGCGCCGCAGCGCGAGCGCATCGTGCTGGCCGGCGTCTGCACCGGCGCCTTCCTGCTAGGCGCGGCCGGGCTGCTGGACGGCCAGGCCTGCACCACCCATCACGCGCACCTGACGCGCCTGCAGCAGCGCCATCCCGAGGCGCGCGTGCTGGCGAACCGGCTGCTGGTCGACGAGGGGGCGCTGCTGACCTCGGCGGGCGTGGCGGCCGGCATCGATCTCGCGCTGCACCTGATCGCGAGGCAGTTCGGCGCGGCCGCCGCGATCGAGGTGGCGCGCGAGAACGTGGTGCCGTTCCGGCGCATGAGCGGCGACGCCGCGCTCGACGCGCAACTGCGCTATCGCGACCACGATCACGAGCTGATCCACGCGGTGCAGGATTTCCTGGTGGCCGAGCCGGCCTGCACGCTGTCCTATACCGAGCTGGCCGGGCGTTTCGCGCTCAGCTACCGACATCTCGCGCGGCGCTTTCGCGATGCCTGCGGCATCACGCTGAAGGCCTATCATCAGCAGTTGCGGATCGCGCGGGCCAGGCAACTGCTGCGCGACAGCGACGCGCCGGTCGAGCGGATCGCCGAGCAATGCGGCTTCGCGAGCGTGCAGGCGTTCCGCTCGGCCTGGCGGCAGATCGAGACGCTGTCGCCGAGCGCCTGGCGCGCGGCTTGAGTCGGGCCTGAGGCGGCGCGGCTGAAATGCTCCGCACGCGTGCCCGCCTCGCGCCGGCCGACGCGCTGGCCAAGCGCCAAGCGAGCCGCGGCGCGCCCATCCCGAGCCGGCGGTTATGGGGCAGGCAGGAGCGGGGCAGGCACGAGCGCGCGGATCAGTGGCTGCGCAGCAGCCGCTGCAGATAGTGCTCGCAGCGCGCGCGCAGCGCCTCCATCTGCGGCGAGTGCTCGTCGGCCAGCAGGCCGTCGACGAGGCCCGGGTGCTGGCCCGAGGTCGCGACCTCGTAGATCTCGCCGGCCAGGCCGCGCGCGGCCATCGCGATTCGAATCCGATCGAGCCAGTCGCATTCGACGCGATGGCCGGTCAGCCAGCCATGCGTCGCGGTAACGACGCGATCGGGCGGCATCCAGCGCCCGGTCTGAATGCGCGCGACCAACTGGCTCGTCACCAGGTAACGAAGCAGGTCGACTTGGGTCACAGAGCGTTCCTCCATGCTTGAACGGCGGCGTGGCGCCCGATGCGCCGCGTCGGGGCCGCGTCGGCGCGAATGGCCGGGGATGCGGCGGCGTTTCCCGTGTTTCCCGCCGATTCAGCAAGCCCCGTGCCACTCGGGCGGTGGCGGGCGGCACGCGGCTTGCTGCGCTTCAGGGTCCATCCAACACCGGAGGTCCTATGCAACACGATCCGACACGACCAGTGTGGCGCGCGCTCGCGATGGGCGCGCTGTGCGCGGCGCTGCTTGCCGCCGCCGGCTGTTCGAAGCAGAGCGACAGCGGCGGCGCGGGCACCGCGCCCTCGGCATCGAGTTCGGCGAGCGACAGCGGCGCGCAACCGGGCGCCGCGACCGGCGTGACGCCGGCGCCGATGTCGCCGGGTGCCGCCTCCGACGCGACGGGCGCCTCGGGTGCCGGCGATTCGTCCGGTGCGTCCGGGGCCATGGCCGCTTCCGGCGCCTCGGGCGGCTGAACGCGAACCCCTGAGCGCGAATCGCGCGAACCCTGAACGCCAACCCTCCCGCCGGCCGCTCGCCGTGCCGGCGGTTCAACCAGGAGGCCGAATGAACAGCACCCTGAACCCCGATAACGAGCCGCTCGACCCGGATGACGGCCGGCCCGTCGCCGATACGCTCGGCCCGAGCGATTCCTCCGACAGCGGCAGCGACACGCGCGGCGCGAAGCGTCGCCCGTTCGACATCGACAGCGAACTCGACGCGCATGCGCTCGAACGCGGCGAGGCGGCCGGCGCGGCCGGTACCGATCGCGCCGGCACCGGCGAGCGGGCCTCGGCCGATGGCGATGCGGGCCTGGTCGACAACGAGGACATCGAGCCCGATCGCACCGATCGCCTGGTGGGCGACGACGACGAGGACGCCCGGGCGCCCGACCCGACCTTGCCGGCCGGCGGAGCGGGATCCCGTCGCCGTTGATCCGGGAAATCTTTCAATAGGATTGAAGTAAACGACGAATCCGGCCGCGCCGGGATCCGGCCGGCCCCTACCGATCGAGGAGGAAGCGATGCAAGGACGCCATCCGAATCGCTCGCGACAAGCCCGCGAGCCTGCGAACTGGCAGGAGCGCAACGAACGCGCGTACTGGGGCAGCGACGAACGCGACCTGCCGCATTACGACGACCTGCTGCTGCCCGACGATGAACGCGATATCGATTTTCACGACGCCCGCGACCAGTTGCCCGGCGATCGGTTCGACGAGCGACGCTGGCGCGCCGGGCCGCGCGAAGCGGCCGGCCGCGATCGCGACGTTCCCCGGCCGCGCGAGCGCGACGGCTCCGACGAGGCGTATCGAGAGGCCTACCGCGAGGCATACCGCCAACCTCTCCGCCCGGACGCAAGAGCGGGGGCGGGGGGCGAGCCGGGGCGTCGCGGCGAGCCCTCGCGGGTACACGGCGAATCGCGGCGCCCGGGTGCCGACGCTCGCGGGCCGGGCAAC
>NZ_VWWC01000049.1:0-40961 GCF_011753175.1 Burkholderia sp. Cy-637
CGGGCTGGCCATCGAGGTGCGGCGCACTTCCTCGGCGATCTCGGCATGCGGGCCCGGCGTCACGCCGATGCGCAGCGGCGCCGCCGGACTTGTCGCCCCGGCCGTGGCGGAAGCGACGGCCGGCGCCGGCGGCAAGGACCACGCAGCGCTCCAGCCGCAGCACAAGGCGATGCCGAGCACGCGCGCCGCCATCAGCCGGCGCGAGGCCGGCTTGCCGAGGCCGCTCACGAAGCGTCCCTCAGGATGGTCCGGAAGCCGATATGCGAGGCGGCCAGGTCGGCTTCCTGGCTCTCGCGCGACGAGGCGCGGTAACGCACGCAGTAATCGCGCGCGCAGAGGAAGGAGCCGCCCTTGATCACCATCGGCGTGTCGCGAGGCCGCGAGGCCGGCGCGACGACGGCGGTGTCGCCGTTGGTATGCGATTGATGCGGGCCGCTGTAGGCATCGCGGGTCCATTCCCAGGCGTTGCCGATCATGTCGTAGAGCCGGAAATCGTTGGCGGCGTAACAGCCCACCGGCGCGAGCCCGGCATGGCCGTCCTCGGCCGTGTCGATCACCGGAAACACGCCCTGCCAGTAGTTCGCCGCGGGCTTGCCGTCGCGGCCAACCGGCGCGGCATCGAGATCGGCGCCGTCGCGGCCCGCCTTGCCCGCGTATTCCCATTCCGCCTCGGTCGGCAAATCCCGGCCGAGCCAGCGCGCATAGGCCAGCGCATCGTGCAGCGTGACCAGGGTCACCGGCAGGTTGCCGCGCCCGTCCACGCCGCTGCCGGGGCCAGTCGGGTGCCGCCACGAGGCGCCCTTCACCCAGTTCCACCAGGCCAGGTCGCGCGCGGCCAGTTCCTCGCGCGAGGGCACGTGGAACACCGCCGCGCCGCCTTGCCGCTCGGCCTCGGTCAGGTAGCCGGTGGCGCGCACGAAGCTGTCGAACTGGGCCACCGTGACATCGGTCTGGTCGATCCAGAAACCGCCGACGCGGGTGCGCCCGTCGCCGGCCGGCCGCTCGTCCGGATAGCCGCGCGTGCTGCCGAACACGAAGGCGCCGGCATGCAGATGGACCATGCCCGCCTTGGGATCCTCGCGCCAGCCGGCGGGAATCCCGCCATAACGCTCGCAGCGCGACTCGCTGCCGAGCGGCGCCAGCGGCCGGCCGCGGTTGGCCGCGTCGAACGCGGCATCGGGCGCGGCCTGCCAGCCCGCCGCCGCATACGAGAGCGCGAAGGCGGCGGCGAACAGCGCGACGCCGGCCAGCGCGGTTTTCGTCACGAAACGCATCGATCGCGGCTCAGTAATAACCGACCGGGCGCAAGGGCTCCACGCCGCCCACGCTGGCCATGTAGGCGTTCCACTGCTCGAACAGGGTCTGCACGATCGACGGGTTCTGCGCCGAGACGTCGTTGGTTTCGCCGCGGTCGGCCTTCAGGTCGTAGAGCTGCCAGTGGCCGTCGGCCGGCCCCAGCGGCGGCTCGGTCCACAGCGCCTTCCAGCGGCCGTCGGCGCTGCGCAGGTAGGCGCGGCCATAGGCTTCGTCGCCGAACGGCGCGGTATGCACCTCGCCGGTGGCGGTGCCGGCCAGCACCGGCAGCAGCGACTTGCCGCTGACCGGGTAGACGTAGCGATCGCCGTAGATCACCTTGCCGCGATTCGCGTCGACGCCGGTCAGCGTGTTGATCAGCGGCGGCGCCGGCTGCGAGGGCGGCGTGACGCCGGCCACGTCGAGGAAGGTGGCGGTGTCGTCGGTGACGTGCGTAAACAGGTTCAGCGTCGGCAAGGCGCTCGCCTGCCCCGGCAGGTGCACGATGGCCGGCACCGACACGCCGCCTTCTGCCGAATACCCCTTGCTGAGGCGCAGCGGCGTGGCGCTGACCTCGGCCCAGCGCAGCCCGTATTGCAGGCGCTGCGCGTTCTGCTGGCCGTTGTCGGTGCCGAGCGCCGAATACACCGGGTCCTGCGCGTTGGCGGTGTCGGTGGCGGTGGGATCGGCGCCCGAGTCGATCGGCCAGCCCTCGGCGCCGTTGTCCGACTGGAACATGATGAAGGTGTTGTCGTATTCGCCGATGTCCTTCAGGTGCTGGATCAGCAGGCCGATGTTGTAGTCGAGGTTCTCGACCATCCCCGCGTAGATCTCCATGTAGCGCGCCTGCGCGCGGCGCTCGGCCGGCGACAGGCTGGCCCAGGCCTTGTCCACCTTGCCCTGGCCGTAGTCGCTGTAGCCGGCCGAGGCGGGATGCACCGCGCTGATGTACTGCGCGGCCGGCGTGCCGTTGTTGGCGGTGGCGGGCGAGCGCGTGAGCGTCTCGGGCAGTCCGCCGAACGGCTGGAAGTCGGCCGGGATCAGGCCCAGCGCCTTCTGCCGCGCGATGCGCGCGTTGCGGATCGCGTCGTAGCCGGCGTCGTAGACGCCCGCGTACTTGTGCAGCCACGGGTCCGGCACCTGCAGCGGCCAATGCGGCGAGGTATAGGCCGCGTAGGCGAAGAAGGGCTTGCCGTCGCCGTGGTTCGCGTCGATATCGGCGATCAGCTTCTGCGTATAGAAATCGGTCGAATAGAACACCGCCGGATTGCCGCCGTCGCCGCCCGCCTGGCCGGGCTGGCCCGGCTGCACGTAGCGGCCGTCTTCCGTGTAGTTCCGCGAACCGGCCGGCTCGTGCGCGAAGTGATTGGTGGCGGCGCCGCCGAGCAGCGCGTAGCTGTGCTCGAAGCCCCATTGGTCGGGCGTCTGCCCGCTGCCGCTGGCGCTGCCGACGATGCCCGAGCCGAGGTGCCACTTGCCGGCCATGTAGGTGTGATAGCCGGCATCCTTGAGCAGTTGCGCGACCGACAGCGAGCGGTCGTTCAGGTAACCCTCGTAGCCGGGCAGGCCGCGGCGTTCGTCGGTCGGCGCGCCCATCGTGCCCTCGCCGACCAGGTGGTGGTCGGTGCCCGAGATCAGCATCGAGCGCGTGATCGCGCAGACCGTGCCGGCATGATGGTTGGCGAGGATCCGACCCGAGCCCACCAGCGCGTCGAGGTTCGGCGTGTTGATCTCGCCGCCGAAGGCGTGGATGTCGGAATAGCCGAGATCGTCGGCCATGATGTACAGGATGTTGGCGCGCTTGTGCGCGGCCGGCGGCGTCGAAGGCGCGCTCGGGCCGCTCGCCACCTCGCTGTCGCTGCCGCCGCAGGAGGCCAGCGCCACCGCCCCGGCGATGGCCGCGGCGAGCAGTGGCAGGCGAACACGGGAACGCGGGCTGGGCGAGGCTGCGGAAGATGTCGAGGCGGCGGATCGATTCATTATTGTCGTGCGCGGAACGCTCAGGCTGCGGGAGCCGCGATCTTATCCGCGCGACCGGGGCCGCCAAAGTCCGATTCTTTCGATGCTAAACCGCGCGTGGAATAAGGCCGCCGCCGGCCCGCCGCGTCCTCAGGCCGGGCCGAACAGCTCGGTGTAGATCTCGCGCAGCCAGTCGACGAACACGCGCACGCGCGGCGAGAGCTGCCGCCGATACGGATACAGCGCCGTGAGCGGCAGGTCCGGGCTGCGCCACCCGGGCAGCACCTCGACCAGCCGCCCGTCGCGCAAGGCGCCCTCGAGGTGGAAGCGCGGCACCTGGATCAGCCCGCAGCCGCGCTCGGCGGCCACCACGTAGTTCTCCGCGTCGTTGACCGAGATCCAGCCGCCGATGTCGTAGTCGCGCACCTCGCCGTCCACCACCAGCGAGAACGGGTAGTCGATGTTGCCGTTGCTCGAGAAGAAGCGCACCGCGCGGTGCCCGGGCAGCTCGTCGGGATGTTTCGGCATGCCGAATTCCGCCAGGTAGGCCGGGCTCGCGCAGATCACCTGCGGCATCATCGCGAGCCGCCGCGCGACCAGCGAGGAATCGTGCGGGCGGCCGCCGCGCACCACGCAGTCGACGCCCTCGCGCACCAGGTCGACCAGCCGGTCGCCGCTGCTGACCACCAGCTCGATCTCGGGATAGCGGCGATGGAAGTCGTCGATGCGCGGGATCACGATCGTGGTGGCGTGCGTGCCGTGCATGTCCACGCGCAGCACCCCGCGCGGATTCGAGGCCACCTGCCGCAGCGAGGCTTCGGCATCGTCGAGCTCGGTCAGCACCAGCACGCAGCGCTCGTAGAACGCGCTGCCGTCCGGCGTGGGCCGCACCTGGCGCGTGGTGCGCTCCAGCAGGCGCGTGCCGAGCCGCGCCTCCAGCTGCTTGATCGCGTGGGTCGCGCTGGCGCGGGGAATTCCGAGCATGTCGGCCGAGCGGCTGAAGCTGCCCGTTTCCACGATCCGGGTGAACAACTGCAGGGTATCGAGACGGTCCATGGGCGCGATTGTTGATTCGGGTTGAATGTGAGCGTCACTTTATCAGCATCGACACCAAGAAATTTCCGTAATTTCCCCCAATCGACCGCGCAATTATTGATGCCGGTTGAATTGTGTTCGCAAGCCGCGTGGATTTATCGGGGCGCGGGAAAGGCGAAGAATGCATTCCTGACGGGCAAGCCAGCCCTCTCGAACCCAGGAGCCCAAGCATGAATGCATCCCCCACTCGCGCCGCGATCGTCACCGGCGGCTCGCGCGGCATCGGCCGCGCCATCGCCACCCGCCTGGCCGCCGACGGCTTCGCCGTGGTCGTCAATTACGCCGGCAACGCGGCGGCGGCGCAGGAAACCGTCGGCGCGATCGTCGAGGCCGGCGGCACCGCCATCGCCGTGCAGGGCGACGTGGCCAGCGAGACCGATGTCGCGCGCCTGTTCGACACCACTGTCGAGCGCTTCGGCAGCGTCGACGTGGTGGTCAACAGCGCCGGCGTGATGTCGATGGCGGCCATCGACATCGAGCAGCTCGAGGCCTTCGATCGCACCATCGCCACCAACCTGCGCGGCACCTTCCTGGTGCTGGCCCAGGCGGCCAAGCGCATGCAGCGCGGCGGCCGGATCATCGCGCTGTCCACCAGCGTGATCGCGCTCTCGTTCCCCGGCTACGGGCCGTATATCGCCAGCAAGGCCGGCGTCGAGGGCCTGGTTCGCGTGCTCGCCAACGAGCTGCGCGGACGCGGCATCACCGCCAACGTGGTGTCGCCGGGGCCGGTGGCCACCGAGCTGTTCTTCAACGGCAAGACCGACGAGCAGGTCGCCAAGCTGGCCAAGCTCGCGCCGCTCGAGCGGCTCGGCGAGCCCGAGGACATCGCCTCGGCGGTGTCCTTCCTGGCCGGCCCCGACGGCGCCTGGGTCAATGCCCAGGTGCTGCGCGTGAACGGCGGTTACGCCTGATTCGACTGTCTCGACTGTCTCGACGCGCGGCGGCCCGATCCGCCGCGCACCTTCCACGCCGCGCGCCTCGCGCGGCATCCCGGCCGAGCGATCGGCCCACCCATCCGGACCGCCACCATGCCATTCGCCAATTTCAAGTTCCCCGAAGGAATCCTCGATGCCGCCACCAAGGAAGAGATCATTCACCGCACCACCGCGATGTTCGTCGAATACTTCGGTGAAGGCGTGCGCCCGTATTCGATGGTGCTCGTCGACGAGGTCGTCGATGGCGGCTGGGGCCGTGCCGACGAGACGCTGACGCTGGCGAAGATGGGCATCACGCCCAAGCAGCCCGCCTGAGCATTCCGAGCCGCACATCGCCATGGCGGGCGCGCCGTCATTGCGGCGCGCTCGCCATGCTCGCCTCGCCTGGAGCCGACGATGCCGACCACCCCCACCTCCCCCTCGCTGTCCTCCGACGGCGCGCGCGCCGTGCTGCGCATCTCGCTCGGCGCGATCCTGCTCACCCACGGCCTGCCAAAGCTGCTGCATAGCGCACACGGCGCGATGGCCGATCCGATGGCGAATTCGATCCGCCTGATCCGCGACGGCGCCGGCCTGCCCTTCGCCGAGCAGCTCGCCGTGCTGGTGATGCTGATCGAGACCGCGGGCGCGGTGCTGCTGATGCTCGGGCTCGGCACGCGCGCCGTGGCCTGCGCGATCTGCGCCGAGATGATCGGCATCGCCTGGGTGCTCGGCCCCACCTGGCCCTGGCTCGAACGCGGCATCGAATATCCGGTGCTGATGGGCGCCGTGGCGCTGTCGATCGCCTTGTCTGGCGGCGGCGCCTGGTCGCTCGACGCGCGCTGGATACGGCGCCGGCAAGCCGCGGCCTGAGACTGGACAAACCGGTCCATCTTCGTCATACGTCTAAGGAGAAATCTCCATTTCCCGCGCCCAGTGCGGGTTTACACACGACCGCCGGATCTAAAGGCGCCTCCCTTCCAGGCCGTTATAGGAATCGACCACATCATCCAGGCGAGGCGCGAAACGCATGAAGCTGTCCACCAAACTGTCGATACTCGTGATCACGGCGCTGGCCGGGATCCTCCTGATGGCGGCCACCGCGCTGAGCGTGATGCGCGAGGCCCTGATCGACAGCCGCGGCGACCAGATCGTGATCCTGCTGGGCAAGGCCGAGCATCTGGTCGACAGTTACCGCGAGCGGCAGGCGCGCGGCCAACTCAGTGCCGAGCAGGCACGACAAGGCGCGCGCGACGCGCTGGCCGCGCTGAACGTCGACCAGAAGAGCTACTACTGGGTCAAGGATGCCGACAATATCAACCTGGTCCACATCAACCCCGACTTCGTCGGCAAGCGCACCACCGACAACCACACCGCCAGCGGCCTGAGCGATCGCGAGGCCTATGCCGCCGCGCTGGCGAAGTCGCATTTCGCGCTGGTCGACCTGCTGATCAAGCGCAACGCCAACACCGAACCGGAGCCGAAGCTGCAGGGCGTGGTGCGGATTCCCGAGTGGAACTGGCTGGTCGGCACCGGCTTCTTCTATGACGATATCGATCGGGCCTACTACCGGATCGCCGGCCTGCTCGCCGCGATCACGGTGCTGATCGCCGTGATCGTCTCGGCGATCGCCTACATGATGGTGCGCAGCGTGCGTCGCACGCTCGGCGGCGAGCCGGCCCATGCCACCGAGATCGCCAGCCACATCGCCAACGGCCAGTTGCAGCTCGAGTTCGACGTCTCGCGCGCCGCGCCGGGCAGCCTGATCGCCACGCTGGCCGGGATGCGCGAGCGCCTGGCGGCGATGATCGCCGAGATCCACACCGCCAGCCAGGCGATCGCGCATGGCGCCGGCGAGATCGCCCAGGGCAACCTCGACCTGTCCCAGCGCACCGAGCAGCAGGCCGCCTCGCTGCAGGAAACCGCGGCCAGCATGGAGCAGATCACCGGCACGGTGAAGCAGAACGCCGACAACGCGCGGCATGCCAACGGCCTGGTGGGCAGCGCCACCGAGGCGACTTCGCTCGGCGGCGAGGCGGTACGCCAGGTGGTCGATACGATGTCGAGCATCGCCGAGCAGTCCGCGCGGATCGCCGACATCACCTCGGTGATCGAGAGCATCGCGTTCCAGACCAACATCCTCGCGCTCAATGCCGCCGTCGAGGCGGCGCGCGCCGGCGAGGAAGGCCGCGGCTTCGCGGTGGTGGCCGCCGAGGTGCGCTCGCTGGCGCAGCGCAGCGCCTCGGCCGCGAAGGACATCAAGGAGCTGATCCAGGTCTCGGTCGACAAGGTGGGCGACGGCAACCGGCTGGTGCAACTGGCCGGCGAACGGATGAACGAGATCGACCGTTCGATCGGGCAGGTGGCCGACATCATCGGCGAGATCTCGGCGGCCTCCGCCGAGCAGAGCACGGGCATCGACCAGGTGGGCCGCGCGGTCACGCAGATGGACGAGGTCACGCAGCAGAACGCGGCCCTGGTCGAGCAGGCGGCGGCCGCGGCCACCTCGCTGGACGAGCAGGCGGGCAGGCTGCGTTCGGCGGTATCGGTGTTCCGGCTCGCCTGAGTCTGGCGCGAGCCGGGCTCGTCGTCGGGCGCGGCAGGCACGATCGGCCTGCGCGAACCCCGCCTCAGAGACGCCCGAGCAGCGCCGGCAGGTCGCCGTCGAACGCGTAGCTGCCGGTATGCGTGGTATGGAACCAGGGGCAGGCATAGATCGCCCCGCCCAGGTCGCGCCATTTCCGGCAGAACGACAGGTCCTCGGACAAGGGGCGCCCGTCGTCGGGCGCATGCAGGAATTCGAAGTGCTCGTGCAGGTGCGTGGAATGCGGCAGGAGATGCCGGTAGTTCGAGGGGATCACGACACGCTTGTCGGGATAGGCGCTGGCGAGCCGGCCAAACACGGCGCGCTCGATCATCATCATGCCGGCGCCGCCCGCCGATACCTCGACCGGCTGCTCGCCCTGGCTCAAGGCGCCCTCGCCGATCGCGAAGACGGTGTGCCGATAATCGGCCGCCACCCGCGCGACCTGCTGCGCAGACAGTTCGGGACGGCGCCGCGCCGTCTCCACCACCGCCTCCCAGTTGATCTGCTTGGCCGGATACGGGCCGATCGCGATCTCGGCCCCCAGCTCGAACATGCGCAGCACGTCGCGGCCCTCGAAGCCGACGTCGGCGTCGACGAAGAGCAGGTGCGAGAGCGTCGATTCGCCGAGGAAGCGCTGGATCAGCACGTTGCGCTGCTCGTGCAGCAGCGCGGTCCCGCTCACGTAGAAGAATTCGAAGGCGATGCCGGCTTCCAGGCAGGCACGCTGCAGCGACAGCAGGCCGCTCACGTAAGGCATGAAGCAGCTCGAACCATAAGCGGGTGTCGCGACGAAGATGCCTCGAGTCGTTGTCATGGTGGCCCGGTGGGAAATGGACACGGTGGCTTCAGCGATCCCTTTTTATTGAAAATCGGCGCGACCGTCAACGACTTGTCACGAACCGCAAGATCGCCGCGGCGCGCCATGACGGACGAAGGGCCGGCGCTGCAGGCAGCCCGGCCCTGTATCTGCTATCCGTGACCGGCTGGCGGGCGCCGCGCGAATGCGGCGCCGCTTGCCGGAGATTCGCCTCAGCAGCCGGTCGGGCCGCTGCCGGTGGTCGTGCCGAGCAGGCCGACGAAGCGCTTGTAGGCATCGACCCGGCTCTGCACCTGGGCCGGATTGCGCCCGTTGCACTCGAGCGAGCCGTTGATCGAGCGGATCGTCTCGCCGAAGCCGCGGCCGCTGGCCATGGCCTGGTGCGGCGTCATGGTGCCGGCGCCCGATTGCGTCATCCAGAACCAGATCGCGGTGGCCCAGGAGATCGTCGCGTCGGTGGCCACCCAATCCGGGTTGCCGAGCAGGTTCAGGCCCAGCGCATCGCCGGCGGCCTTGTAGTTGTAGTCCCAGCTCAGCTGCATCGGGCCGCGGCCGTAATACTGCTTGCCGCCGCAATTGCCGCTGCTGCAGTAGCTGTTCCAGTTCGCCTGGTTCGATTCGCGGATGTACACCAGGCCGCCCGTTTCATGCGAAACGTTTGCCAGGAAGGCCGCGATTTCCTGCTTGCGCACGTCCTGGCTGGCCTCGCCGGCGAAATCGGGGTAGCTCTTCAGCGCGCCGACCAGGCCGTCGTAGGTGTAGAAGCTGTTGCGGGTCGGGAACATCTGCTCGAAGGTCGCGCGGCTCAGCGGGAAATCGGTGCCGTTGCCGGGTGAGGTGCCGCCGTCGCAGGTGGTGGGCGCCCAGTACCAGGTGCTGATGGTCGGATCGGTGCCGTCGCTGCCGTTGGTGCCCACGTTGACGAGCTTGTAGTACTGGCCGTTGGCCTGGTACAGCACGATGTCGCCCTTCTGGTAATTGACGCCACGGCTCCAGACCTTGAAATTGCAGGCCGCCGCCGCTTTCAGGATCGGGGCGCCGGTGGCGGCTTGCGCGTGCGCCTGATTGGCGATCAGGCAAACACCGGCGGAAGCCAGGATGCAGACGATTGCTTTCAGAGACCGTGATTTTTTCATGATTTATTCGAAATGCGGAGTCGATGAAAAACGGATGATTCGCGAATGCGCGCGAATTGCCGACATGGGCCACCCGGCAGCCGCCCGACGCGGCCGGCACGGCGTCCGCGAGCTATCCATTTCGTTATCACGGAAATAATCGCGGCCAGATGACGGGTTCAGATTGAGCGATTAGAAAGCTTTCCGTCAACTGCGCACTGGCATTCCTGATAGCTATCATTTCCCCCAATATTTGATTCGATAAAGCGAATGCCGGATTGGATTGATTTTCATTTTCCGGAATCGAACAAAATGACGGGGATAACAAAATCAGGCCACGGGCGGCGGCCGCCGGCTCGGTGCAGCCGGGCAGGCGCGATCTTGAACGATGGGAGCGCTCGCCGTCAGATCAGAACTGCGCCGTCGCCTGGAAACCGACCGTGATCCGCGCGGTCGGGAAGCCGGACGGCTTGTAGACCGGCGTACCGGCAAACAGGTCGTAGCCGTAGGCGCCGAAGCGTGTCGCGACGCTGCCCTTGACGCCAATCACCGCGCCTGCGAGCTGCGTGCCCAGCAGCACGATCGGCTGCGGCCCCCACACGCGACCGTAGTCGAGGCCCACGTAGATCGCCTGTCCGCTCTGCCCGATCGGCGCCTGCAGCTCGTTGCGCCAATAGAAGCCGCGCGACGCCGCCAGCATCGTTTCGCCGTCGAATCCTCGCACCGTGTAGCGGCTGCCGATCGTCAGGTCGTCGATGTAGTACAGCGTGTTGCCGGTGTATTGACCGTGGAACGTCGTCACGTACCGGAACGGCTGCTGCGCGATCGCGAACGGCACCGACAGGTTGGCGTCGAGCACGGTCATCCGGTAGCGGTAGGTCGGGCCGCCATCTGCTGCGAGGCTGTCGTCCCGCGCGCCGAATGCGCCAATACCCTGCCGGTACGCGAGCGTGCCGTCGAACTGTGCATGGCCGAAGTAGTGTCGATCGGTCAGGCCGAATTCGACGAACGTGTTGTTGCGGCGCTGCTGCGGAATTTCCGTATCTTCGATGAAGCTTTGCCCGAACCGGCGCGACAAGCGAAACTGCGCGCCGAATACGTCGTTCTGGCTGCGTGACAGCACACGGTTCAGCTTGAAATCGATCGTCTTCGAATTACCGCTCGCGATGAAGGTCTGGTTCACGCCGGCGATCTGCTGATAGTAGGTGTTCGTGTAAGCGGACAGCGACGCGGTCCAGTAGCCCCACGGGATCGAATAAAAACCGTTCCAGCCGTGCGAGCCCAGGCGCTTGTCGCCAAACTCCAGATCCTGGCTCACGCCGATGTTGAAGATGTCGTTCAGGCCCAGGGGATTGTCGATGCCGAGCGACAGGTTGCCCTGCAGACGGCCGGTCGCCCGGGTACCCGAGTTGTCGATCGAGGCGACGACCGTCCACGGCTTGCCGCGCTTCACGTCGAGTACGACGTCGCTCTCACCCGGCACGTCGGCGGGAACGATCTGCATCGACACGTCCTGGCTCGTCACGCGCTTCATTTGCTCGAGGCCCTGTTCGAGCTCGCGCAGGTTCAGCAGTTCGCCGTCGCCGGTTGGGAAGGCGGTCTTCCAGGTGCCGCGGAGCTTTTCATCGGCGAAGCGCACATGGCGGATCACGCCGGGGATCAGCGAGAGCTTCAGCGTGCCGGTGGAGAGATCCTGTTCGGGCAGCAGCACGCGCGTCGTGACGTAGCCGCGTGCCAGGATGGCTTGCGACAGGCCCTTGACCAGCATGCCGAGGCCTTGCTTGCCGACGCACTGCCCGGCGTAGTGGTCGAGCCACTCACGCGCGAAGGCGAAGCGGTCCATCGGCAATGCCGATGCGCCTTGCGATTTCAGGGAAGCGGGCAGCGCATCGGGGACGTCGAGGGATAAACGATCGATGCGAAAGCACGGTGCTTCCGATGGCAGCGTCGGAAACTCGGCGCTCGCCGTCGCGGCCGAACGTACACCCGGCGCGGAGACGGCCCGTTCGCGCTCTCGTGCCTCTTCCTGTTGTCGGGTTTGCTGGTCGTTTCCTGGGATGATCGGGCGCGGCGCTTCTTGTGCCGACACGGCCATCGGTATCAGCCATGCGGCCGACAGCAGCACAACCGGGGTACGGATAGTCATAGATGCGGTTTTGTTAGTTCGATTTTATGGCTTGGGTGCAAGGTGCCCTGGAATCCATACCCATTCGGTGCCGCTCCATTTCCAAAAGCCCATAACCCAGATCGTGCTCGACCACGACGGCAACACGGGCTCCATTTCAGGCTTGGGTGGAGGACGCGGAGGTGCGTCTGGAGGCACGGTCTCGCATGCGGCGAGCAGCGTAGAAATGACAAACGACAGGGCCAAGGGCCATTTGACTTTCTTCATTGTTGCCTCAATGTCGGCGACGTCGACCGATCAGGTTTTAAACCACCGGAAAACGCGGCCGATCAGTCCTCGCGGAGGAGGCACCCAGCCGGGCTTCAGGAAATCGTAGACATCATCGTAGTGATCAAGAGGCTTGACCGGCATCAGTTCCATCGGAATCAGCGGATGATCTATCTGGACGGTAATGCCGCGATGCCAACACAGCTTCGTTTCAAGCGCCCCGTAATAGGAGATGAAATCTTCATCGATTGGATCGTGACTTTTGAGCGAAGCATGCTTGGTCTGGATCAGGTCCTCCAGGGCAGGTTTATCCTGCTTCAATAGCAGTGAATAGAAGTCTCGCTGCTCAGCGCACTCGGTCCTGAGTGGCTTTCGGCCATTTTTTGCGATTCTCCCGATCATCTCTGCAATCTGCTCATCGTCGCCACGAATAGCAAGATGAATCATGTAGAGGTGAAAATCGTTGCTGAGTGGGTCATGCCGGTGTCGCGCGAATTGTTCCTGCTTCAAACGCAAAACCTGATCCAACATGTCAACGTTATCCGATAGCAGGGCAACCTCAATTTCCGCCCCCGTGTCGAAAGAACAACCTCCGGCTTCGCCTACACTCGCCAGCGCCAGCTTGATCGACAGGGAATAGTTTTGCTTAAAACCGGAGACGTCATTATCGATAAAGTATGATCGAACACCGATGGCCTTGTGATAACGCGACACGCTGGAAAGTACAGCGCCACGCTGAAATTTTCTCCGCTGCCCGGAACTTAGACCCTCGATTTTATCCAGCATTGCTTTCTCATGGAACGAAATGATTCGTTCTAGATCGTCTTTTTTTTCATTGCCACTCATGGCGTACTCCAATTCGGTTTCACCAAAACCATTCTGCCATCGCCGACCCCAGTCACAACTTTTACTAAATTCCCACTACTTTTTGCTTTGTCGATAATTTCGGCTGTTCGCACTAGATTTGCATCCTTTGACTTTGACAATCTATCAATAGAATAATTAATCCAATCATCGTTCATCTGTGTTTGCAGACTGCCGTTCTCAGGGTTCAATTTTATTGATCCGTTGGAGTTCAGCGGCTTGACTTCATTGACGTACACTTTGTCACCCTTGATGTAGACTCCATCGAAGCAATTGACGCCGCATTTACCATCCAATGGCGCGAAGCCGTTACGTACGAAGTAATTGTTGGCCACATATTCCCGGGCCTGGCCCTGAAGTTCCGTAGACGGAAGCTGGTCGAGTTGTGACAGCACGCCTTGTTCCGCGGCATTCAGCTTCACCGGCATGCTCTCCATCGTTACCTTGCCGGTGCTAATGAACCCTTTGCCTGTCGGATTCACTGTCCCCGCCAACCAAACGTCAACCGACTCACCCACGCGCGCGGTCGTCGACGCGATCTTGTTCGTAAGGATACCGCCGATGACCGTTTCTTCGATCGTGTAATCCGGTTTAACCGAGCCGTTTTGCGTGGCGAAGTTACTCAACCGACCCTGATCACGCTGGCTTGCGCCTGGCGCGATCGAACCAGGCAACGAGCCCAATGCAGAATTCAGATATTCGTCGGAACGCTGCGCGGGTGTCGCACTGAAATACGTCTGTGCCGACCCATCGGAGATGATCGGCGAACCGCGCACCAGAATCGGCTTGCCCATATACTGCGACAGCATGTCTTGCGCCGCCTGAAGGTTCGCCAGGTAGGAGCTGAGGCCCCCCATCGCGCCTTCGCTGGTCGGATTGTTCGCCGTCTGGATCAGCGTTTGGAGATAGGCCATGTTCTCCTTGTTCGCTGTGTCGTCGACCATTCCCTTCGCCGCGCGCTCGAGCATGTCGGTCCAGTAGGTCGTTGCCTTCGCCACGCAACT
The DNA here is from genome assembly GCF_011753175.1 of Burkholderia sp. Cy-637. Classification (NCBI taxonomy): domain Bacteria; kingdom Pseudomonadati; phylum Pseudomonadota; class Betaproteobacteria; order Burkholderiales; family Burkholderiaceae; genus Burkholderia; species Burkholderia sp. Cy-637. The sequence continues at coordinate 14,041 of NZ_VWWC01000049.1, forward strand.
TGAATCGCCGCGGCATACCGCTTGCGCTTTCTCCTTCGCGAGTTGTTCGACGACCTTCACCTCTTCTACGTGAAGCTGCCGATTGTAAAGCTCGTTGTTGATGGCCGACCCTGCACCAGCCAGCGCACCGGATGATCCGCCACCCGCGACTGCACCAGCCGCCGCACCGCCGGCCGTCGCCACGATCTCGTTCAGTGCATTGCGCGCGGCTGCTTGCGCGCTCAGCGGCAACTGGCTCACGGTCTGATCAATGATCGGCTGCGCCAAGGACTGCAACACGTCTCCGGCCAGCGAACCAGCGACCGCGCCACCGAGGTTCCCCCCCGACAGCGCCGCGCCGATCGCCGCCACGGCTGCATGCAGCGCGTCGCGTCCCGCACCGCCTTCGCCGAACAGCGCCTTCATCTGCGGATTACTGTTTTCCAACTGCGTCGCCGCTTCGGCTACCGCGAAAGTCGCGACCTTGCCGAACGCCTGTGCAAACGCCAGGTTGTTCTGGACCTTTTGCAGGTTGAACGTGTTTTCCACCGTCTGGTTCGCGTTCGCGGTGTCGCGCGACAGGCCAGCCGTGCTATCCGTGCCGTTCTGTTCGTCCGACTTCACGACGATCTGCGCCGGACTTACCGCCGCGTGCGTGACGCCGCTCGCGCTGTCACCCGTCTGTGCGAAAGTCGGCCCTCCCGAGATCGAAAAACCCTCCGATGATCCGGAATACGACATCTTGTTCTGGATGTCGGTAAATCCGAGACTGCCGGTCGTCAGCGTGTTGCTATCGGCCGGCGCGGCGCTCGCGATCTGCGCGCCGTTGAGTTGCGTGTGGCCCGCCACGTTGACATCGAACCCTCCCTTGCCTGCCACGATGCCGGATTGCTGGTTCGCCGACGCATAGTTCGCGTCGATACTGGTATGGCCGATCGACGCGTCGACACCGCCACCTGAGCCGAACGTAAAACTACCGCTCGCCCCCGTGTTGTGCTGGTTGCTGCTGTAGTTCGACGTATCCTGAAGACTCGTCATCGTCAAATCGCCGCCGACGTCGACCTTGACCTTGTCACCCGATACCCGTGCGCCGGTAAGCGTGGTGTCACCGCCCGAGGTCATCGTCAGATTGTTGCCGGCCGCCACCGTGGTGTTGGTTTGCGTGACGCCATCGCCATTGCCTTGGCCATGTGCGTTGGAGCCACTCGCGAAGACGCTGATGCCGGTGTTCTTGCCCACGCCGATCGCCACGCCCGCATTCCAGCCGGTCGAACTGTTCGAACTGGTGCTCTGCTCGGTACTCTGCGCGCTCTGCAACGTAATCGCGTTGTTGGCATCAAGTACGACGTTCTTGCCGAGTACCGACGCTCCGGTCATCGCAATGTTGCCGGTACCTGCTTGGGCATTTCCGTTCGCGTCCGGGGTGCCGGTCGCGACAATGGAGACGTTGCCATTGCCGATGATCGACGCCCCCTTCGCATCCGAAAGCGATGTCGTCGAATTGCTGCTGCTATGGCTCGACCCGATACTGAGTTGTACCTGAACGCCCTTGGCGGCCTCGCTGACGTTACCGTTCGACAGGGCATTGGCGGCACTCTTGATCCCGCCGCGGTTCTGATATGCCTGCTCGGCTGCCGCCACGCCTTGTACCGCCACGAGGCGCGAATCGCCCGACTGCTGGCCTTGGCGGACGGCGCCTGCCATCGACTGACCGAGTCCGACCAGGCCGCCGCCCAATCCGACGCTCAAACCCGACTGGCTGAACTGTTGCGACTGCGCGTCCTTGTAGGTGTCGTACGCGGCGTTCACGGTCACGTTCTGCGCGGCGATTCCGACATCCTGGCCCGCCACAATCGTGCTCCCCGTCATCGTCGCGTCCTTTCCAGCCTGGATCGTGACATTGCCCTGAGATGATCCGATCACACTCCCTTTGTTCGTCACGGAACTGCTTTGGTCCTGCTGCGCGGCCGAGCGCGAACCCACCGTCACCGACAGACCGCCGTTCGTGAGGAGGCCCGATTCCTTCTTGTCGAAATAGCTCGACGATTGAGTCGTGTCTTGTGAGGTCGTGATGTTGACGTCGCGCTTGGCTTGCAACGTGATGTCGTTCGTGCCCACCACGTTGCTGCCCGTCACGTTGATGTCGCGGTTGCTAACGACGTTGATGCCGTCGGCCGACACCGTGCTGCCCTGGCTATAAGTCGCCATCTGGTCGATCCCGCTCGCGATCTTCACGCCGCTCACCACATTGCTATGGCTGTGCGTTTCGTGCGAGTTCAGCTCGTGCGTTTCGGTTGCCGAGCCGATATTCACATCGCCGCTCGCCATCAGATTCGCATTGCCTGTACTCAAGCTGAGCGTGCTCCCACTGATCGTGAGATCCTTGCCCGATGCAAGCGTGACCGTATCGCCTCCCTTCAGCGTCGTGCCGGTCAGTGCCTGGTCGGACGTGTGCAGCGTCTCGGCATAGCTGCCGTGACTGTCGCTGCCCGAACTATTGCTGTTCACGATCGAGGTCGCACTCGCCGTGCCGAGCGTCACGTTGCCCTTGGCCGCGATCGTCCCACCTTGGCCCAGGTCGATCTGCGCGCCGCGTGCGGTCAAATCGCCGCCGACACCGATGCTCGATTGCCCACCAACGCTGACCGAACTACCGGTCACCTTGTTGATGTCAGTATTCGACACACCATTGGCTCGCTGCACGATCTTGTGCTCGCCCGTCTGCACGGCACCGAGATCCCAGTTGCCGCCGACATTCATGCCGAGGTTACCGCCGACCGACAGGTTGCCCCCGTTCTGCTGGACGTTACCGCCGGTGACGATCGACGCGTCGCCCACGACGTCCAGTTTCGCGGTCGGCCCGAGCGTCGTCACCACGCTCGTCGCGCCGTCCCGGCTCACGCGCGTGTTCGTCTTCGTCGCCGTGTCGAGAATCAGGTCCTTGCCCGCGTCCAATTGCAGGCTGCCGGCCTTCACGTTCGCCGATGTCAGATCGATGTTGTTCTCGGTCGAAAGCGCCATCAGTCCGCCGCCTTGCAGCGCGCCGAATGCGTTGTCGATCTGCTTGCCCTGGATCGCCAGCGTATTGTCCGCCTTGATCGTGCCACTGTTGGTGAACGACTGCGCGTTCTGGAGATCGATGTTGGTTGCGGCGATCAGCGGGCCATTGACGTTCTGCTGGCTGGCTTGCGCGAGATACACGACCGGCACCAGCACCGACTGGCCGTCGACCACGCGCGTTTCCATCAGGATCACGTTGCTGGTCAGCTTGGCAACCTGGTCGGCCGACAGGCTCGCACCGATCGGCAGATCGAGCGATTTCGACAGATCGGCACCGGCCGCCATCAGCGATTCATACATCGTCTGCAGGTCCGCGTACGGTCCGAGCACCGCCTTGCCGGTCAGCGATGTCACCTGATTGCGTACCAGTTGCTGCTCGTAGAAGCCGTCGCCCAGGCGCTTCGGGATATGCGTCAGGTCGACACCGATCTGACTGAAGAAGTAGTCGCTGGAGATGAAGTTCTTCTGGTTCGTGAACGCCGGGTTCGTCTCGATCACATAGCTCGCGTTCGGCGCGGCGGTGAGCTTGAACAAGCCACCCTGAGGAATGGCGAGGTTGTTCAGGACGTTCAGTGCCGTCGCGCTGGCAAGGATCGGATCGACCGGCGCGGACGGCGCGCCGTGCACCGACGATGCCCCCGATTTCGCGCCGCTCGCGTTACCGTTCAGGTCGTTCGGCGTGAGTCCCGGCACCGATTGCCCCGGCAGCAGGCCGAGCGGCGGAATCGATGCGTTACCGGCCGTGTTATTGACGCTGGCGCCCGTGCCCGAGATCGTGCCGTTCGAACTCAGCGTCGAAAAATAGCCCGGCAGCGTGTAGTCCTTGAGGGAGGCTGGCGCCGCCTGTGTGTAGCCGCCCGGGCGCCCCGTCACGAACGGCGCGTTGCCGAACGGCAGTTGCCAGTCGTGCTCGGTGTTGTCGTAGTTGTTGTAGTGGTATTGCCCCGAATAGGAGACCGTCACGCCCGGCAGTTTCTGGCCGGACGCCGCCCAACCGTCGGCGTCGTAGCGGGCCGGCATCTTGATGTCGCCGACCGCCGCGATGTTGCTCCAGTAGTTTTGCAGCGTGCCGACCGACGACGCATCGATCTTGCCGCCCGACACGATCTGAGCGGCCGGGCTGAGGTCAGTCACGGTCGTCGCCGTCGCGCTGTCCGCATAGTAGGTCGTGAACTGATAAACGCTGTTCCACTGACCGCCATGAGGCGGCTCGGTGTAGACCCCACCCATGCTGTCCGGATCCTTCACGCCGATCTGTCCCGTGCGGCCGTTGATCGGAACGCCGAACTGCGCGAGCGATGCCGGGTCGATCTGGCTGGTGGACGTCTTCATCACGCGGCGCGTGCTCGTCACCTTGTCCGCGTGCAGTTCCATGTCGCCGCCGGACTGGATCAGGGCCGACACGTTATTGACAAGCGCGGCGTTCGTATAGCTGCCGCTCGAGTCCTTGCCGCCCGCCAGCACGACCTTGCCCATGCCGAAGATGGCCGCCGTCGCCATCGAGTCGGTCGCGGTCGTGTCGTCGCGGTTCTCGATGTCGTGCGCGAGGATGTCGAGCGTGCCGTTGCTGTCCGATGCCCCGATCAACGCGGTCGGCCCGAGGTTCGAGATCGTATTCGTCGCGTTCAGCGAGGCGCTGGCGCCCACCAGCGCGCCGGTATTGGTCAGGTTGGTCGACTGCGTGTGCAGCAAGCCGCCGGCCGTCAAGGCGCCCGCGTTGACGATGTTGCCTGCGTCGACGCTCAATGTGTTGACCGACTGCAGGCTCGCGTTGTTCGTGAAGGTGCCGGGCAAGGTGAACGCGAGATCGTGACCGACATTGAACTGGGTATCGGACGCTACCGTGTAGTCGCCTTGGAGATGCACGTTGGCGTCATGCGTCGCGCTGTAGGTGCCGCCGCCTTGCAGCGTGGCCGCGGCGACCGCCAGATCGTGCGTCGAGCTGATCTGGCCGTTCGTATTCGTGATCGCGCCGGTTGTGGTGACGTTCACGTCGCCGCTCGAATTCGCGACGTTGCCAAGAGTGCCACCGCTGTTATCCAAGGCGCCGCCCTGGACATGAAGCGATGCGCCGCTGAGCTGACCACCTTGCACGTTGCTGATCGACGCCGCGCTGACCGTCACATCGCCGTTGCCGGTGATGGTGCCCATGCCCGCCACGCCGCCAGCATGGCTGTTGGTGATCTGGCTGCCGCCCTGCACCGTCATCTTGCCGGTGCCGAGGTCGACAATGGCGCCATCCGCGTTGTCGATCGATGCCGATTGAACGGCGAGCGTGCTGGTGTCACCCGCGCTCGATTGCCCGGCCTGGACGTGCCCGCCTTGGTTCGACAGTGCACCGCCGCTCTTCAACGACAAGGTCGCGTCCGATCGCAACAAACCCTGCGCGTTGTTCACGTCGCCCGAAATGGTCGCGTCGATACCGCGTTGCGCGGCGAGGATACCGCCCGCGTTGTTCCAACTGCCAGCGTTGACGACCGCTTGCCCCTTGGTCACGATCGTACCCGAGGCGTTGTTCAGCACATTGGCTCCATTGCCCGGCGCGATCGTCAACGTCCCGGTCCCGGCGTGCGTGATGGTTCCGCCCGCGTTGTTCAGCTCGGCTGGCGTGAGCGTCAGGTCGGTGGCGTTGGTCTGGATCACGCCGGACGCCGAGTTATCGAGCGTGCCGCTGACGTTCATCCCCATCGCCGACGATCCATACTGGGTGATCGTACCGCCGTGGTTCGCGAGATTAGCGGCCGTCAGCGCCAGCTGATTGGCCTCGAGCCTGCCGCCGCTGTTGTCGAGCCTCGAATCGGCGGTGACCGACAGGTTCGGCGCGACGATCGAGCCGCCCTGATTCGTCATCGAACCGGTGTGGATTGTTGCGCTCGTACCCGCGCCGACCTGGCCGCCGTCGTTCGCCAGCGTACCGCTCTCGACGCTCAGATCCGTGTTCGACAACAGCTTGCCGCTCGCATTGTTCAGCGTGCCGGCGACGCTTGCCGTCAGTCCGTTCTGCGCGTTGATCGAGCCCGACGTGTTGTTCAACGTGGCGGTTTGCGTGACGACGCGTCCATTGCTCGCGATCGCACCACCGACGTTCGACACCGAGCCCGTCCCGCTTCCAAGCGTCAACGTGCCGGTGCCGGCATGCGTGATCGTGCCACCGTCGTTCACCAGCGAGGCCGGGGCGAGCATGAGGTCGGTGCTGTCGGTTTGCAGCGTGCCGCTGGCATTGTCGAGCGTGCCCGAAACGCTCACGCGCATCACGCCGGTGCTGGTTTGCGTGATCGTGCCGCCGTGGTTCGCGAGATCGACCGCGGTGAGCGACACCTGATCGGCTTGTACCGTGCCGGCGCTGTTGTCGAGCGTGGTTACGCTGACGGTTGCCACCTGGGCGCCGATCGAGCCGCCGTTGTTCGTGAGATGCGCGCCGGCATCGACTGCAATGCTCCGCGCTGCTCGTAGCGTGCCAGCGCCATTGTCGATCGACTGGCCGGCGACACGCAGATTCGTGTTGGACGTGATCGTCCCGTGGTTCGCGATGTTGCCGCCTTGCACGCTAACATCGCCATTGGCGCCGATGACACCGCCTTGCGCACCGTTCGCCGTCGTGCCGGCTGCGTTGGTCAATTGACTGCTGGTCGTCAGCGACAGGCCATCGCCATTGAGCGACGTGATCCGACCTGCCGTGTTGTCCAGCGACGCGCCAATCACCGCCATGCCAGCCGCGCTTTGCAGGGTGCCCTGGTGGTTCGCGATGGCGCCGCCACGGATGTCCGCCGTGCTCTCGGAAACCAACTCGCCGGATTGGTTGGCGATCTGGCCGGTCACGTCGACCGACAACGGGCCTTGCGACGAGACCTTGCCGCCCTGGTTCGACAAGGCACCGCCGCTCAGCATCGTGCCCGCGCCGCTCGACATGCTGCCGTGGTCGTTGATCACCGTGCCGGAAGCCTTCGCGTTGACCGTACCTTGTGCGCTGGTCGTCGCGCTCGACAGGTTCACGTCGCCGGCTGTCGCGGTCAGCGACAGATTGCCGTTTGCTGTCGTCTGGCTGCCGGCGAGATTCACACTGGCACCGGTCAGTGACGCATTGCCACCGGCTGCATTCTGGCCAGTTGCGTTCAACTGGCCGGAGGCCGCCAGGTTCAGGTCGCCGCCCTGGCCGACCGCCCCATCGTTGTTCACGCCCGCGCCGAGCGTGCCGGTTGAATTGACGCTGCCGGCATTCACGCTCGTATTCTGCTGCGCCGCCAGTGTCCCGCTGTTCGTGAGATCGGTGCCGATGCTGGCCGACAGCGACTGCTGCGCGTAAGTCGTACCGCTGTTCTGTATCCCGTTCGCGGCCGACAACGCGAGGTTGCCGCTCGCCGTCGTCTTGCCCGTGAGCACCAGGCGGCCGTTCGATTGCAGCGTCAGATCGCCTGCCTGCGCCGCAATCGTCCCTGCGTTCGCGACACCGACGCCTGCCGAGTTGCCCACCAAAAACACCCTGTTGGCATACATGCCGCCCAACTGGGCCACATCAATCGCGACAGCGGGAGCAGGACCGTCACTGGCGATCGGCGTCGCGGCAAGCGTGTCGTGATTGACCTGGTTCGTGCCGGCGATCACGTTCAGATTCTTCGCGTAGATCGCCGCATTGGCCTGCACGGCGCGGGAAATGATGTCGACCTGATCGAGATTGGAGGCATTGAGGCCCGCCCCGGCAACGGTCACGAGGCCGCGGTTGACGTTGTAGCCAGCCAGCGAGCCGTCGGCTCCGTAGAACGGCATGCCCGTGGTCAGGGTCGCGCGGCTGGTATTGATGAAGCCCGCGCCATCGAGATAGATGCCCGAGGGATTCGCCAGCACAAGCTCCGCGCGGGCGCCTGCGATCTCCAGCGCGCCGCGGATCTGGGAGGGGTTCGGGCTGTTGACCTGGTTGACGATGATGCGCGCTGCATCGTTCGGTCCGAAGTTCGGGTTGCCGTTGATCCATCCACCAAGCTGGGTCTGGACCATGGTGGCCGAGTTGTTCAGGATCGCGCCGGCCTTCTGCACGTCGAACTGGTTGTAGGTGTTGACCGACACACCGCTGCCGCCTGGCTTGTTGATATTGACTTGCGGCAGCCCGTTCGGCGTCTGGATCACCGCCGGCGCGCTCGGCCCGGCCCCGACTATTTGCGCCTGGACCGGCGTCGACAGAACACCCGCCACCGCCGAGGCGGCCAGCACCGCGGCAGCGCGCATGTCTGACGATCGCTTGACCCGCCGCGCCTCGCCGCTTGCGGATTTGCCCTCGGCCGTGGTCGTCTCGGCGACGGCCACCACCATCCCCCGAAGCCTGGAATACACCAGGCGATGTGCATTCTTGTTCATTCTCTTCGACGTGGCCTGCGTCCATTTCGTTAGTTATGGGACGCGAGCTTACCGAAGCGATGAAAGATAACTGTCAACAATTGCCAAGTTCTTGACGCAAAATCGCCCAAGTTCTGAATTTCAGATGAATCTGATTGATTCGTCTGATTGAGTTTCCCAAGCAGGTCAAATCCCGGTCGACTTGCCGTGCCGGCTGCATCTCGTTACTACGCAGATAAGTTTTCTTATCTCAACGACTCGATTGAGAGAACAAACTCCCCCACCCGAAATCCCCCCTCGCTTCGCATTACCCGACATGCACGTCGACTCCGAAAGCCAAATGATCGGAAGAAATCACATCGCAGTAATGCCGCGCCGCTAAGGTCTGGGGCACGGCAAGCGGCGGCACGCTCGTCGCCGCTGCCGTCAATGGAGATTAACGACATGCCCCGTGTTCGATTCCCCGTTTCGATGACCCTCAAGTCCCTCGCCGCCGCGGCCCTGCTCGGCCTGGCTTCGGCCGGCGCGCAGGCCGCCCTGCCCGATCCCACTACCCAGATCACCCAAAGCGGATATTCGACCGTCTATCTCGGCGTCGATACCGAAACCGCGACGGTGCCCTCGAACCCCGCCACGGCGGGCGGCAAGCCGACCCTCAGCCGCGCCTACGTGATGCGCATCGACCTGCGCGCGCCGGGCGTGAGCGTGGAGACCACCGGCCATAGCGGCCCGCTGATGACCACCGCGGAAACCATTTCGCAATTCGCGGCCCGCACCGGCGTGCGCCTCGCGATCAACGCGAACTTCTTCGCGCCCTGCTGCGCGGCCACGCCCGAGCCGAAGACGGTGATCGGCCTGCTGGTCTCGCACGGCCAGGTGGTGAGCCCGCTCACCAGCGATCCGACCCAGAGCGAGGCGGTGCTGGCGATCACGCGCCAGGGCCGCGCCTATATCGCGCAGGCGCCGCAGATCTCGGCGCAGGACCTGAAGCTGATCGACACCGCGGTGGCCGGCTCGGCGATCCTGCTGAAGAACGGCGAGGACCTCAGCGCGCAAAGCCCGAACGAAGGCGACCCGCTCAATCCGAACCCGCGCACCCTGGTCGGCCTCTCGCACCAGGGCCGCTATCTGTACTTCGTGGTGATCGACGGGCGCCTGCCCGGTTATTCGACCGGCACCACTAACGCGCAATCGGCCCAGCTGATGAAGGCGATCGGCGCGGACGACGCGATCAACCTCGACGGCGGCGGCTCGACGGAACTGGTGCGCGCCGACCAGACCGGCGTGCCCTTCATCGTCAACACGCCGAGCGGCGGCGCCGAGCGCTACGACGCCTCGGCGATCGGCGTGCACGCGATCAAGCTGCCGAGCCTGCCGGCCCTGCCGTTCTGATCGCGAAAAAGAGGAGAGTGAAGCCGATCCGGCTTGCTTGACCGGCCGGGCGCCAAGGCGCCCGGCTTTTTCGAGGCGAACCCGGCTGTCGCCGGTCCGCCGAAGAAACCGTCATCGATGAATCGCGCCGCGCGGCGCGCATCCTCAGCCCAGCTCGGCCGAATCTCCTTGACCGAGCACCTCGAGCGCGGCCGCGCAGGCGCCGCGCAACTGCTCGCGCATCAGCGCGGGCCCTTCCGGCGAACGCGCGACGATCGCCTCGCGGATCCTCAGCGCCATCTCGAACGAAGCGCGCATGCGCCCGCCGCGCGCCATCGCGATGCGCCGCAGGCGCCGCACCGGCCCGATCAGGGCCGCGTGGTTGGCCTGCAAGGTGCGGTTGTCGGCGATGGTCATGACGATCGCGTAGAAACGATCGAGCGCGTCCACATAGGCGCCGGCGTCATCCGCCTCGACGCTGGCACGCATCGCCGCGATCACCTCGTCGAGCTGGGCGCCGCCCAGCGCCGTGATGCGCTCCGCGGCCAGTTGCACCGCCAGGCATTCGAGCGCCGCGCGCACCGTGTAGATCTCCTCCACGTCGCGCGGCGTCACGTTGCGCACATAGGCGCCCACGCGCGGCACGATCGTCACCAACCCTTCGCGCTCCAGTTGCGCGAAAGCCTCGCGCATCGGCGTGCGGCTCACGTCCAGCTGTTTGGCGACCTGGACTTCGGACAAACGGCTGCCCGGCGCGAGCACGCCCTCCACGATCGCCTCGCGCAAGGCCGGCACCACCAGGCCCTCGCTGAGGGAATCGCCGGAGGCTTCGATCATGCGCAGGCGCGCGTGGTGACGCTTCGCGATCGAGTCGAGCGAGTTGGCCGCCGCTTCGGATTCGCCGCTCGCAGACGGCTTTCGGACGCTTTTTGGATTGGGCATTGACACCTCGAGGGTTTACTGAATACGCTGTATACAGATTATACACATGGAGACGAGATGGACCGAAACCCTTTGTCCGAGCCGGTTCTGATCGAACGGCAGGCGCACGTGCTGAGCTTCACGCTGAACCGCCCCGAGCACGGCAACGAGATTTCCGCGGCGATGTTCGAGGCGATGTCGGCGACCCTGCGCGCCGAGGCGCTGGAGCCGGTGGCGCGCGTGCTGCGGATCCGCGCCAGCGGCGAGCCGTTCTGCCTCGGCCGCGAACGCGCCGGCACCGATGCCGTGTCGATCCGCCGGGAAGTGGCGCGGCTGATCGAGATGAAGCGCCTGTTGCGGGCCAGCTCGCTGATCTCGATCGCCGAGGTGCAGGGCGATGCGATGGGTTTCGGCCTGGGCCTGGCGATGCTGTGCGACTTCACCCTGGTGGCTGCCGGCGCCAGGCTCGCCTTCCCCGAAATGCGCAAGGGCCTGCCGCCCGCCGCGATCATGGCCTACGCGGGCCGCTACGCGCTGCCCAAGGCACTGTTCCCGATGCTGCTGTTCGGCGATGCGATCACGCCCGAGGAAGCCCTGCGCGCCGGGCTGGTCACGCGAGTGTGCGAACGCGAGGCGCTGGCGGCCGAGGCCGAGCGGCTGGTCGAACGCGTGCGCGCGCTCGACGACACCGGCGCGCGCCAGTGCAAGGCCTTCTTCCACGGCGCGCTGGAGAGCAGCATCGAGGAGAACTTCCGGGCCGCCACCGACATGCTGACGGTCAGCAGCCTGCGACTGATGCAGGCCCGCTGAGCCGCCCGCGCGAGGTTCGCCGCAACGAAACAGGCGCGGGCCGCTGGCACCGCGCCGGATGGAGACAAGCATGATCGTCAATGCAGGCCCCAGGCTCGACCGCTTGCCGATGTCGCCGTTTCATCGCCGCATCATGTGGCTGATCGGCATCGGCATGTTCTTCGATGGTTTCGATATCTATGTCGCCTCGACCGTGCTCGGCGCGACGCTGCAATCCGGTTTCTCGACGCTGACGCAGAACGCGCTGTTCGTCTCGCTGACCTTCCTCGGCATGATGCTCGGCTCGCTCGTCACCGGCTTCCTGGGCGACCGCTTCGGGCGGCGCTTCACCTACCAGGCCAACCTGGCGATCTTCGGGATCGCCTCGCTGGGCGCGGCGCTCGCGCCGAACATGACGCTGCTGATCGCCTGCCGCTTCGTGATGGGGCTGGGGCTGGGCGCCGAGAACGTGGTCGGCTATTCGACGCTGGCCGAATTCGTGCCGCCGGCCAGGCGCGGCCGCCTGCAGGGCCTGATGGCCGTGTTCGTGGTGAGTGGCCTGCCGGTGGCGGGGCTGATCGGCCTGCTGCTGATCCCCTCGCTGGGCTGGCGCGCGATGTTCGTGGTGGGCGGCCTGGGCGCGCTCGGCGTCTGGTACGCGCGCAAGTCGCTGCCGGAATCGCCGCGCTGGCTCGAGTCGGTCGGCCGCGACGAGGAGGCCGAGGCGATCATGACGCGCATCGAGACCGAGGTGGCCGCCTCGCGCGGCGGCCAGCCGCTGCCGATGCCGGTCGCCGCGCGGGCCGCGGCGCCCTCGCCCGCCTCGCCCGCCTCGTTCCGCTCGCTGTTCGCCGGCTCGCTGCTGCCGCGCATGATCGTCGGCTGCGTGACCCTGGTGGTGATCAACACGCTGCTCTACGGCTTCGTGACCTGGCTGCCGACCTTCTTCGTGCACCAGGGCATGAGCATCGCGAAATCGTTCGGCTTCGCGCTGGTGATGTCGGTCGGCGCACCGATCGGCAGCGCGATCGGCGCATTCACGGCCGATGCCTTGGGCCGCAAGCCGACCATCATCGGCGCCTCGCTGGCGGCCATCCTGTTCGGCGCGATCTACCCTTTCGTCGCCAGCCCCACGCTGCTGCCGGTGATCGGCCTGCTGCTGACCATCCCGATCTACGTGCTGGTGGCCCTGCTGTTCGCGGTCTACGTGCCCGAGCTGTTCCCCACCGCGGTGCGGCTGCGCGCCTCCGGCTTGTGCAACACGCTCGGACGCGGCGCCACCATCGTCACGCCCTTCATCGTGGTGGCGCTGTTCTCGCGCTACGGCATCGTCGGCGTGCTGGCCCTGATGATCGGCCTGCTCGCGATCCAGATCGTGGTGGTCGCCTGGCTCGGCGTCGAGCCCAGCGGCGAACGCCTCGAGGACCTTCTGCCCGACGCGCCGGACATGCCCGAGGCGCCCGGCGCGCAGCACGTCGAGGCGCGCGCCGCCTCCCTGAAATGAATCGTTTTGCCCCAAGGACACTCATGGACACCTCCAACCCGAATTCGCTCGACGCGCCGCTGCTCATCGACGGCCAATGGACCACCGCCGAAGGCGGCCGCACCCTGCCGATCCTCAATCCCGCCACGGGCGCCGAGATCGGCGTGCTGGCCGCGGCCAGCGCGCGCGACGTCGATCGCGCGGTGCAGGCCGGGCATCGCGCCTTCGAGGGCGGCGCCTGGCGCGACCTGCCGATCCAGCAGCGCGCGCGCATCCTGAACCGCTTCGCCGACCTGTTCGAGGCCGATCTCGAGCAGTTCTACAAGCTGGAGACGCTCAACAACGGCCGGCCGATCACCGAGACGCGCGCGCAGATCTCGCGGCTGCCGCAGTTCTATCGCTACTTCGCCGCGCTCGCGCTGACGCGCCGCAGCGACGTGATCCCGATCGAGGGCCCCTACCTCTGCTACACGCAGCGCGTGCCGCTCGGCACGGTGGCGCTGATGACTTCCTTCAATCACCCGCTGATGATCCTCTCCAAGAGCCTGGCGCCCGCGCTGGCCACCGGCAACAGCGTGGTGATCAAGGCCTCCGAGCAGACCCCGCTGACCACCGTGCGGCTGGTGCGCCTGCTGCAGGAAGCCGGCGTGCCGCCGGGCGTGGTCAACGTGGTGAACGGCGAGGGCCGCGAGGCCGGCGCCGCGCTCGCCAATCACTCGCTGATCCGCAAGGTGGTGTTCACCGGCGGCACCGAGGTGGGCCGCTCGATCGGCGAGGCGGCCGCGCGCAACTTCGCGCTGACCACGCTCGAGCTGGGCGGCAAGGGCGCGGTGATGCTGTTCGACGATTTCGACTTGGAGCGCGCGGTGAACGGCGCGGCCTTCGCGTCCTTCATCGGTGCCGGGCAGACCTGCGTGTGCGGCGCGCGCATCCTGGTGCAGAAGTCGATCTACGCGGCCTTCCTGGAGCGCTTCCGCGCCAAGGCGGCCGGCATTCGCGTGGGCGACCCGGCCGAGCTGAAGACCCAGCTCGGCCCGGTGATCTCCGAGCGCTCGCGCCAGCGCATCCTGGCGATGCTGGAGCGCGCGCAGCAGGTCGGCGCGAAGCTGCTGACGGGCGGCGGCACGCCGGCCGGGCTCGACGCCGGCTTCTTCATCGAGCCGACCGTGCTGTACGACGTCGACCCGTATTCGGAAATCGGCCAGGAGGAAGTGTTCGGGCCGGTGACCGTGGTGATGCCCTTCGACGACGAGGCCGACGCGCTGCGCATCGCCAACGCCACCCAGTTCGGCCTCGCCGCCTCGGTGTGGACGCAGGACGTCGCGCGGGCGCACCGGGTCGCCTCGAAGCTCGAATTCGGCATGGTGTGGATCAACGACCACCACCGGCTCGACCCGGCCTCGCCCTGGGGCGGCTTCAAGAACAGCGGCGTGGGCCGCGAGACCGGCATCGAGTCCTTCGACCAGTTCAGCGAGCCGCGCGCGGTGACCGTCAACACCAGCGGCAAGACCGTCGACTGGTATGCCGACGACGGCGAACTCAAGCGCCTGAACTGACCGCGATGGCGAGGCGGCGCCCGCTGCCTCGCTCCGGCATCGACGAAGATCGTGCATGCCCGCCGCCGGCGGGCGTTGTCATCGAACCACAGTCGGGCTCCCGGCCCGACGCATCTCGCTGCGCCATCCACGTGCGCCGCGCACCATCCTCGGGCGCGCGGCAGCGGCCAAGCCGCCGGCGCGCCCGCATCCCCCTCTCCCCGCGAACCGCCGCGCCGCCCGCAAGCGCGCGCCGGGCCTCGCTCGCGCGGTCCGTCGCCGGCACGACGTCGCCATGCCCGGCACCGTGCATCCTCCGCCGTCCCCATAAATCGAATTGATGGATTCATAAAAATCACAAACTTTTTTTATTCATCCCGGCTTCGTATAGTCGAGCCCGTTCCCAAGCAATCCCAATCATTCGAACGACTCGCACCCACCACACGCATGAAGACCTCTCTCAAACTCGCCCCACTCGCGGTGCTCGGCGCGGTCGCGATCCAGGCATCGGCGCAGAGCAGCGTGACGCTGTACGGCCTGATCTCGGCCGGCGTCGGCTACGCCACCAACCAGGGCGGCAAGAACGCCTGGCAGGCCCTGTCCGGCACCAACCAGAATCCGCGCTGGGGCCTGAAGGGCAAGGAGGATCTGGGCGGCGGGCTGAGCGCGATCTTCCAGCTCGAGAACGGCTTCAACGTGATGACCGGCACCGCCTCGCAGAACGGCCGCATGTTCGGGCGCACCGCGCTGGTGGGCCTGGCGGACAAGCGCTACGGCACCCTCACCTTCGGCCGCCAGTACGACGCGATCCACGACTACATCGGCCCGATCATCATCGCCAGCAACGGCGTGAACATCGGCGACAACGACAACGGCTACAACGACATCCGCGTGCAGAACTCGGTGAAGTACGTGAGCCCGGAATGGTTCGGCCTGAAGGGCACCGCGCAATACGGCTTCAGCAACGCCACCGGCTTCGCCAACAACAACGCCTACAGCTTCGGGCTCGGCTACGAGCATGGCCCGCTGCGCTGGAGCGCCGTCTACGCGCAGTACAACAACCCGTTCAGCCCGAGCAACCCGGACGGCGCGATCTCGAACGACTACGCCTCGCCGATCCTGATCTTCGACAAGAGCGCGACGAACCCGTCTGTCTTCGCCAAGCGCCAGCGCATCGCCGGCACCGGCGGCTTCTACACGATCGGCCATGCGCAGTTCGCCGCGCTGTTTACCGACGTGCATTACGACTACCTGGATAATTCGCACCTGCATCTGCAGAACATGGGCGTGAACGTGGTCTACACCATGACGCCGGCGCTGTTCCTGGGCGCGGCCTATGGCTTCACGCGCGGCACCTACGACGTGATCAACCAGAAGCCCAAGTGGCACCAGGTCAACCTGCAGGCCGACTACTTCCTGTCGAAGGCCACCGACATCGCGTTGACGGTGATCGTGCAGCAGGCCGCGGGCGACGCGTCCCATGCGCAGATCTTCGCCTTCGCGCGCTCGACCACCAATCGCCAGATGGTGGCCACGCTCGGCATCCGTCACGTCTTCTAACTCCGGAAAACCATGTCCAACACCAGCAGGCGCTCCTTCCTCAAGACCGGCACCGCGCTCGCGGCCGGCACCTTGCTGCCGCTCGCCGGCTTTGCCGCCGGCGAACGGCGCAGCGTGATCATCGACTGCGATCCGGGCCAGGACGACGCCATCGCGATCCTGTTCGCGCTCGGCGCCAGCGACCGGCTCGACGTGCGCGCGCTGACGGCGGTGGCCGGCAACGTGCCGCTCGAGCTGACCGAACGCAATGCGCGCATCATCCGCGACTGGGCGGGACGCACCCGGTCGCTGCCGGTCTACGCCGGCTGCCCGCGCCCGCTGATGCGCGAGCTGATCACGGCCGCCAACGTGCACGGCAAGACCGGCCTGGAAGGCGTCGAGCTGCCCGAGCCGCAGGCGCCGGTCGCGCCGCAGCACGCGGTGCAGTACCTGGTCGAGACGCTGCGCGCGGCGCCGAAGCAGAGCGTGACGATCTGCGCGCTCGGGCCGCTGACCAATCTCGCCACCGCGCTCACCGAGGCGCCCGAGATCCGCGACGCGCTGCGCGAGATCGTGCTGATGGGCGGCGCCTTCTTCGAGCGCGGCAACATCACGCCGGCCGCCGAGTTCAATGTCTACGTCGACCCGGAAGCGGCGCGCATCGTGCTGGCCTCGGGCGTGCCGATCGTGGTGCTGCCGCGCGACGTGGCGGTCAAGGCACCGATCACGCCGGCGCGCATCGAGCCGTTCCGTGCGCTGGGCAACCGCTGCGGCAAGGTCGTGGCCGACATCATGGCGGCCGAGGTGGCCTACCAGAACAAGCGGCGCGGTGTCGAGTCGGCGCCGATGTACGACCCGAGCGCGACCGGCTACCTGGTCGATCCCTCGCTGTTCAAGGGCAAGCTGGTCAATGTCGAGGTGGAGACCACCGGCCAGTGGACGCTCGGCGAGACGGTGGTGGACTGGAGCGGGCACAGCGGCCGCAAGCCGAACGCGACCTGGATCACCGAGGTCGATGCGGATCGCTTCTACGCGACGCTGCGCGAGAAGATCGCGACGCTGCCCTGAGGGCGCGTCGCGCGGAACGTGGGGAGCATCTCGCGGGTCGTTGGCGCCGCTCGGCGGCGGCCGCAGGCTTGGCTTCGGCGATCTGCACGGTTCGGCATGTGGACCGCCGCAAGGAACCAGCCGACGCGCTACAAGCCGCGCCGCAGCCACTCGCGACACAGCCGCACGTGCGGGCCGCGATCGTCGCCGGGCAGGGAGATCAGCGAGATCGCGCGCGTCACGCGCGGCTTGTCCAGGCGCAGCGCGACCAGCTCGGGATCGTGCAGGTGCAGGGTGTAGAGGCTCGGCAGGATGGCGACCGCCAGGCCGTTGCGCGCGAGCGCATAGAGCGGCTCGGTGTATTCCATCCGGTAGGCCAGCTCCAGCGGCAGCTTCTGCGCGCCGCCGGTGCGGGCCAGCGCGTCGATCACGCTGCCGCGCACGAAGCCGCCCAGCTCGCGATCGGCCAGCCGCGCCCAGGGCACCGACTTGCGGCGCGCCAGCGGATCGTCGCGACGCAGCACGGCCACCAGTTCGTCCTCGAACAGGTCCTCGTAGCGCAGTGTCTCGTCGCTGTCCTCGGGCTCGTGCACGCCGATGCCGAGATCGGCCGAGCCGTCGCGCACGGCGGCCGTCAGCGCCGGGTTCGGGCTGTCGGTCAGCGCGAAGCGCAGCTCGGGATGGCGCGAGCGCAAGGCATTGAGCGCGGGCAGCAGGCGCCCCGCCACGGAAGGAATGAAGGAGATGCGCACGGTCTTGGTGCGCTCGCTGAAGGTGCGCGCCATGTCGTCGAAGCTGCCGCGCGCCTGGTTCAGCAGGCGCTCGGCCAGCGGCAGGATGCTCGCGCCGGCGGCCGTCAGCGTGAGCCCCTGCGAGGAACGCGCGAACAGCGGGCCGCCGAGCAGGAACTCGATCTGCCGGATCGCGGCGGTCAGCGCCGGCTGCGTCAGCGACAGCGACTGCGCGGCCTGCGTGAAGCTGCGCGCATGCGCGAGCACCACGAAGTACTGCACTTGGCGCAGGGTCAGCGCGGGCAGCAGCGGAGAACGGTTGGACGGCATCGTCGGGAAAGCGCGGCAGGCCGGCGGTTGAACGGGATGGGCCGCAGTATAGGCGGGATGGGCGGCGCCAAATAATTCAGACAGGATGAAGACGAACATGGCAGCAAGCAAGGGCCCGCGGGCAGCGGCGCCGGACAACTGGCTCGAACGGCGCTTCGCGCTGCGCGAGCGCCGCAGCAGCGTGCGCACCGAGGTGCTGGCGGGCCTCACCTCCTTCCTGGCGGCGGCCTACCTGCTGGTGGTGATCCCCTCGCTGCTGGCCAGCGGCGGGATGGATCGCGGCGCCGCCACCACCGCCACCATCATCGTGTTCGTGCTGGCCAGCGTGCTGATGGGGCTGTATGCGAACCTGCCGTTCCTGGTCGGGCCCGGCATCGGCGGCTCGGTGATCGTCGGCGTCACCCTGGCCGGCGCGGAGCACGTGCCCTGGCAGACCGGGCTCGGCATCGCCTGCGTGTCGGGGCTGCTGTTCCTGGCGCTGACCCTGGCCGGCGCGCGCAGCCTGGTGATGCGGCTGGTGCCGGCACAGATCAAGCTCGGCCTGGGCGCCTCGATCGGCCTGTTCATCGCCGTGCTGGGCTTTCGCAACGCGGGCATGGTGATCGTCAACGCCAGGACCAATACCCTCGCGCTCGGCGATTTCACGCGCCCCGGCACCTGCGTGGCCCTGATCGGCCTGGCCGCCGCGGTGGTCCTGCAGGGCCGCAAGGTGCCCGGCGCGATCCTGTGGGCGATCCTGATCGCGGCGGCGGCCGGCGTGCCGCTCGGCGTGACCCACCTGCCGGCGGCCTGGCTCTCCTGGCCGCACTCGATCGCCCCGGTGGCGTTCCAGCTCGACCTGCCCGGCGCGCTCACGCTCGCTTCGCTGCCCTACCTGTTCGCCTTCTTCGCCGCCGAGTTCTTCTCGACGCTGGGCACCACGCTGGCGGTGGGCGCCAAGGCCAACCTGCTCGACGAACACGCCAACCTGCCCAACATCAATCGCCCGTTCCTGGTCGACTCGATCGCCGCCACCCTGGGTCCGCTGCTCGGCATTCCGGCGCTGACGGCGCTGGTCGAATCGGCGGCCGGGGTCGAGGCCGGCGGGCGCAGCGGGCTGTCCTCGCTGGCGGCCGCCGCGATGTTCGCGCTGATGCTGCTGTTCGTGCCGGTCGCGCTGATGGTCACCAAGGAGGCCACCGCGCCGGCGCTGATCCTGATCGGCCTGTCGATGTTCGGCACCATCCGCCAGACCCGCTTCGACGACTTCACCGACGCGCTGCCGGTGCTGTCGATGGTGCTGCTCACGCTGATGGCCAACAGCTTCGGCACCGGCATCGCCGGCGGGCTGCTCTGCTACGTGCTGGTCAAGCTGCTGGCCGGGCGTTTTCGCGAGGTGCCGGTGGGGCTGGTGCTGCTGGCGGTCCCGCTCGGCTACTACTTCTGGACCGTCGTGAAGCCGCATTGAGAGCTGCGGGTTCACGACCTTCATCACCCGCTGTTGCTGCAGGATCCAGGCAATACCGATAACGAGAAACGAGATTCCCATGAACGAGACACCCGGCAACGTGCCGGCCGCGCGCACCGGCATCGTCCTGACGCCGGCCCATCACGCCTTCTTCCGCGCCCTGCCCAAGGTCGAGCTGCACTGCCACCTGCTGGGCGCGGTGCGGCGCGAGACCTTCATCGAGCTGGCCGAGCGCACCCGCGCGCCGATCGAGCGCGCCGAGATCGAGGCCTTCTACACGCGCGGCGAGAAGCCGGTGGGCGTGCTGCGCGTGCTGCGCGCGCTCGACCAGCACCTGCTCACGCGCGCCGACGACCTGCGCCGCCTCGCCTACGAATACCTGGAGGACGCGGCCGCGCACAACGTGCGCCACAGCGAGTTCTTCTGGAATCCGACCGGCACGGTGCGCGTGTCGGGCATCGCCTATGCCGACGCGCAGGCCGCGATCGTCACCGCGATCCGCGACGCCGCGCGCGATTTTCGCATCAGCGCCAGGCTGATCCCGAGCATCGACCGCGAGGCCGATCCCGACGAGGCGGTGCAGATGGTGGACTGGATGAAGGCCTGCCGCGCCGAGGAAGTGGCCGGGATCGGCATCGACTACCGCGAGAACGACCGCCCGCCCGAGCTGTTCTGGAAGGCCTATCGCGAGGCGCGCGAGGCCGGCTTCCGGACCACCGCGCATGCCGGCGAGTTCGGCATGCCCTGGCGCAACGTCGAGACCGCGCTCGAGCTGCTGCGGGTGGACCGGCTCGACCACGGCTACACGATCGTCGACAACCCGGCGCTGGCCGAGCGCCATGCGGCGCGCGGCACGGTGTTCACGGTGGTGCCCACCAATTCCTACTACCTGCGCACGCTGGCGCCCGAGCAGTGGGCCGAGCAGCACCCGATCCGCCGGATGCCCGGGCTCGGATTGAAGATCCACCCGAATACCGACGACCCGACCTTGCACAAGGTCAACCCGAGCGAGGCCTGGGAGCTGATGCACAGCCATTTCGGCTTCGGCATCGAGGCCTTGCGCGAATTCATGCTCAATGGGATCGACGGCGCCTGGGTGGACGAGGCGACGCGGCAGGCCTGGCGCGCCGATTGGGGCCCGGAGTTCGACCGGCTCGCGGCCACGCTGGCGACGGCCTGAAGCCGAGGCCGCTGACGGCCGCCGCCGCGCCGCGCTACTGAGGATTCAGCGCCATTGCGCCTCGGGCTCGGCGAGGCGCAGCAGATGCTCGCGCAGGTCGCGCGGCCAGGCCTCGATCCGATCGCGAAAGCCCGGCATGTCGCTGGCGAACAGCGCGCGCGAGGCTTCCTCGAAGCCGGGCAGATCGCCGGCCAGCGCCGACATGAAGTGGTAGGCACGCTCGTTGGCGAGGCGCCGGCGATCGCGCTCGCCATGTTCGCGCCGCGCCTCGTCGACCAGCTTGCGCAAGGCCACCGACGCGCCGCCCGGCTGGGCGGCCAGCCAGTCCCAATGCCTCGGCAGCAAGGTGACCTCGCGCGCCACCACGCCGAGCCTTGGACGTCCGCGCCCGCGCGGTGCGTTGCCGGCCTCGCCGGCGTCAGCCGCCTCGGGCTGCCCCAGCGGCGGCTCCACCCCTGCGCTCCCTTCGAGCTGCTTGTCCGCCGCGGCGAAACGCGCGCGGATTTCCTCGTCGCTGCCGCGCAGATCGACGTCGATCGAGCGGCCGGTCGCGTTGTCGAACAGCAGCACCGGGCCCGGCGCCGGCGCCCGCGTCGCGTGCCGGATCGCCACCGCTACCGTGGCGAGATCCCCGGAGACGAGATGGGTCACGCCATCGAAGCCGGTATAGCGTGGAAGAAAGACTGGATCGGACATGGCGTCTACATCGAGGCCTGGTGGCCAGGCAGGGTGATCGGATTAGCGCAGAATATTACCCGGACAAAAATAAGGCCGTCAATCCGCAAGGGATGACGGCCTGCCTGCCAGATCTCAAACAGCCGACGGCGACGCTTCGGGCACCGGCCCGGCATGCGGCACGTTCTGCTCGATCCAGGCGCGCGTCTCGCGCAGCATCTCGTCGGACAGCGCCGGATCGTCGGACAGGCGCGCCAGGATCACCGCGCCCACCATGGCCGCCCAACTGCCGATCGCGGCGCGTCGTGCCAGCGTTTCGTCGGCGCTCTCGATACTAGCCGCGAAGCGCGCTACCTGCCGACCGAGCCCGCCGCCCAGCGCGCCACGCACCTCGGGCGCCTGGCGCGAGGCCTCGGCGCCGAGCGCCGCCAGCGGGCAGCCGGCGGCCGGATGGTCGCGGTGGTCGGGCGTCAGGTAGGTAGCGGCGTACTCCAGCACGTTCAGCCCGCGCAGGTCCTCGCTGCCCTTCACCACCTCGGCCAGGGTCTGCGCGATCAGGTCTTCCTTCGACTTGAAGTAGCCGTAGAAACCGCCGTGCGTCAGCCCGGCCGCGCTCATCACCTCGGCCACCGTCACCGCATCGAAACCGCGCTCGCGGAACAGCCGGCTGGCCGCCGCGAGGATCTGCCGCCGATTCTCGGCGACCTGCTCCCGACTCACTCTCATACGCACCTCCCATCCAATGCTTGACATGATACATGATCGACATCATGATTAAAAACATGACGGCCATCATGAATAAATCGATGCCGGTCTTACCCCCATTTCCTTCCTGGAGAAACAGCATGTCGAAGCTTCCCGCAGTGCTCGTCACCGGTGCCTCCACCGGCATTGGCGCCGTGTATGCCGACCGGTTCGCCAAACGCGGCCACGACCTGGTGCTGGTCGCGCGCAATCTCTCGCGCCTGACCGAGGTAGCGAACCGCCTGCGCGCCGAATACGGCGTGAACGTCGAGATCCTCAACGCCGACCTGACCAAGCCCGAGGACCTGCGCCGCGTCGAGGCGCGCCTGGCCGACGACGCCAGGATCGGCGTGCTGGTCAACAACGCCGGCACCACCATCCCGGGCGGCTTCGTGCAGCAGACGCCCGACGCGGTCGAAACCCTGATCACGCTGAACACCACCGCCCCGGCGCGGCTGGCCGCGGCCGTCGCGCCGCGTTTCGCGCGCGAGGGCCAGGGCGCGATCGTCAACATCAGCTCGGTGGTCGGCTTCGCGCCGGAACTGGGCCTGACCGTGTATGGCGCGACCAAGGCCTTCCTGACCTACCTGTCGCATGGCTTGCGACTCGAGCTCGAACCGAAGGGCGTGTATGTGCAGGCGGTGCTGCCGGCGGCCACGCGCACCGAGATCTGGGATCACGCCGGGACCGACGTGAACTCGCTGCAGGCGGTGATGGAAGTGGACGAGCTGGTGGACGCGGCGCTGGCGGGCTACGACCTGCGCGAGGCGGTGACCATCCCGACCCTGCACGACGACGGCCAGTGGCGCAATTACGAAGGCGCGCGCCAGGCGATCCTGCCGAACATCTCGCAGGTGCACGCCGCGCCGCGCTACAAGCAGGTCGCGTAAGGCCGAGGGAAACCGGGCGAGAAGAACGAAACGGCGCGCGAGAACCGCGCGCCGCCATGAAGCGGGAAATCCGGGTAGCGGAAATCCCGGTCGGCGGGCGCCTCAGGCGCCCGTTGCCTTTCTGGCCCTGGCCAGCACGCCGAGGTTGCCCTCGCCGAAACCATGATGGCCGCTGCGCTGGACGATCTCGAAGAAGATCTCGCCGGGCCGGCGCTTGACGAAGGTTTGTAGGAACAGGCTGGGCACGCCGTCGACGATCTCGCCGTCGACCAGGATGCCGCGCTTGCGCAGCGCCGCCACGTCGAGCCCGTGGCCCGGCAGGCGCGTATCGATCGAGTCGTAATAAGCGGCCGGCGGCTCGACGAAGCTCACGCCGTTGGCGACCAGCGCATCCACCGAGGCGAGGATGTCGTCGGTGGCCAGCGCGATGTGCTGCACGCCCTCGCCCGGATGATCAGGCAGGTAGTCGTGCATCAGTTGGGTGCGCCGCGTGCCTTCCTCGTAGAGCGGAATGCGCACCTCGCCGCCGGGCGACACCATCACGCGCGACTCCTCCGACACATGCCAGTTCGCGTTGATCTCGTGGATCTCGCGGAAATGCAGCAGGTCGCGATAGAAATCGAGCCATTCCTGCATGCGCCCCGCGCCGACCGTCTGGGTCAGGTGGTCGACCTGGACCAGCCCGGTGCCGGCGTACTGCAGGTCGGCCTGGGCGGTGGCCGGGTCGATCGGCCGGAAATCGATGTCGAAGATCGAGATGTCGCCGACGCCGCCCGACAGGCCGCCGCGGCCGCGCCAGCGATCGACGAAATAGATGTGCGAGTCGCCGATGCCCTGGATCGCCGGGATCGCCAGCTCGCCCTGGCCGATCCGCTCGCCCTCGAAGGCCCAGGCGCCGAGTTCGAGCGCGCGGTCGAAGGCGCGCTGCGCGCTGTCGACGCGGATCCCGATCGCGCAGATCCCCATGCCGTATTCGCCGGCGTAGCGCGAGGCGAAGGAATCGGGCTCGGCGTTGAGCAGGAAGTGCATCTGTCCTTGCCGGTACAGCGTGACGGCCTTGCTGACGTGCCGCGCGATCGCCTTGAAACCCAGTTGCTCGAAGCAGTGCGCGAGCGCGTCGGGCGCGCTCGCCGCGAACTCGATGAATTCGAGCCCCGCCATGCCGAGCGGGTTGGCGTCAGACGGGACGGGGCGCGCCGAGGCCGTCGACGCGGGAAAGTGGCTGGACATCCGTGGTCTCCAGGAACAGACAGTGTTGCGGGGCTGCGTGGCGCGACGGCTGGTTCCGTCGCAGCCGCGATTTTAACCAGATAGTTCATTACTGCCCAAACATTCGCGGCAATCGGGCCGCGCCTCGCGCAACCGCCAGTCTGCGATGTACCGGCGTCGCTCGGCAATCGGGCGCATCCAGCAGCGTCGGCTGCGCGCTCTCTCGCGCCTAGTGCTAACCCGGAAAACGATCGATCATCGCACGAATTTGAACGATAATCGCGCGCCGGCGTTCGCCACGCATTGTCGCGAGCACGCCGCGCCCCTATGCTGCGAGCATTTTCGTCGCGACGACAGTCAGGCGCGACGCGATGCAGCCGGCCAGGCCCGCGGCCGGCCCCGGGACGACAGGAGACAGCCAATGACCCCCGCTTTTGATTCACTCGATCAGGCCGGCGCGCGCCGCGCCCGCAACCAGGCGCGCAAGGCGGCGCTGGGCAGTTTCGTCGGCGCCGTCGTCGACTGGTACGACTTCCTGCTCTACGGCATCGTCGCCGCCCTGGTGTTCAACGCGGCCTTCTTCCCCAAGGTCAGCCCGACCATGGGCACGCTGGCCGCGTTCGCGACCTTCGGCGTGGGCTTCCTGTTCCGCCCGCTCGGCGGCGTGGTGTTCGGCCACTACGGCGACCGGCTCGGCCGCAAGCGCATGCTGGTGCTGACGGTGATGATGATGGGCATCTCGACCGTGGCGATCGGCCTGCTGCCGACCTTCGAGACCATCGGCTGGTGGGCGCCGGTGCTGCTGGTGGTGCTGCGCGCGCTGCAGGGCTTCGCGGTGGGCGGCGAATGGGGCGGCGCGGCGCTGATGGCGGTGGAAAGCGCGCCGGCGAAGAAGAAGGCCTTCTACAGCAGCGGCGTGCAGGTCGGCTACGGCGTGGGCCTGGTGCTGGCCACCGGCCTGGTCTCGCTGCTCAACCACACGCTCGGCGAGCAGGCGTTCCGCGCCTGGGCCTGGCGCATCCCGTTCCTGATGAGCGTGGTGCTGGTGCTGATCGGGCTGTGGGTGCGCGCCAGCATGGAGGAGTCGCAGGAGTTCGTCGAGAAGGTCGAGCAGGGCCATCGCAAGCTGAAGATGCCGGTGATCGAGGCCCTCACGCGCCACCCGAAGGCCTTCCTCTACATCGTCGCGCTGCGCCTGGCCGAGCTGTTCACGATGTACATCGTCACCGCCTTCGCGCTCAGCTACTCGACCGCCAATCTCGGCATGTCGCGCGAGCTGTTCCTCAACATCGGCCTGCTGGTGGGCGCGATCAGCTGCGTGACGATCCCCTGCTTCGCCTGGCTGGCCGACCGCTTCGGCCTGCGTCGCGTCTACATCACCGGCGCGCTGATCGGGCTGGCCTCGGCGGTGCCCTTCTTCGTCGCGCTCGAGGCGCGCGCCACGGTGTGGATCGTGATCTTCGCGGTGATGCTGGCCAATATCGCGCACGACATGGTGGTGAGCGTGCAGCAGCCGCTCTTCACCGAGCTGTTCGGCGCCGAGTACCGCTACAGCGGCGCGGGCGTCGGCTACCAGTTCGCCAGCGTGGTGGGCGGCGGCTTCACGCCCTTCATCGCGGTGGCGCTGGTCAGCGTCGGAGGCGGCTCCTGGCACCTGGTGGCCGGCTACCTGGCCGCCGGCTGCCTGATCTCGGTGATCGTCGCGGCGCGCATGCGCCCGGCATGAAGCACGCCTGAAGCACGCCTGAAGCACGTCTAAATGCCGCCTGAAACGCGCGCGCCCGCCACGGCGGCCCGGCCTCGCACCGGCCGCCGCGCCTCTCCCGGACCCGGCCCATGAAGAAAGCCCCTCTCGACAAACGCGACTGGATCGCCGGCCTGGAAAAAGGCCTGATGATCCTGGAGGCGTTCGACAGCGAGCACGCGCGCATGACGCCCACCCAGGCGGCCGCGCGCACCGGCCTCACGCGCACCGCCGCGCGACGCTACCTGCTCACGCTCGAGTCGCTCGGCTACGTGCAGACCGACGGGCGGCTCTACGGCCTCACGCCGCGGGTGCTGCGGGTGGGCTGGTCCTACTTCGACTCGGCGCGGCTGCCGCGCATGGTGCAGCCCTACCTGCAGCAACTGAGCGCGACGCTCAACGAATCGGCCTATGTCAGCGTGCTCGACGACTGGGAGCTGGTGGTGATCGCGCGCAACGGCGTGTCGCGCGTGATGAGCACCGGCTTCGTGCTCGGCGCGCGCGTGCCGGCGCCGCTGGCCTCGGCCGGCGTGGTGCTGCTCGCGCACCGGCACGATCCGGACGAGGTGGCGGCCTGGCTCGCGACCACCGAGCTGCCGCCCTACACGCCGCACACGCTGACCAACAAGGCGCGGCTGCGGCAGAAGATCGAGCAAGCCCGCGACGACGGCTACGCGGTGATCGAGCAGCAGTTGCAGGTGGGCGTGCGCGGCGTGGCGGTGCCGCTGCGCAACCGCCAGGGCGAGGTGGTGGCCGCGCTCAGCACCAACATGCCGATCGGCGGCGAGACGGCCGAGGCCGCCCTCGCGCGCGTGCTGCCCTCGCTGCAGGAAACCGCGCTGGCGATGCTCAACGTGCTGTGAGGCCGGCGCGATAACACCCCGCCACCCCGCGCTCGCGTGGTTCGAGGCCCGCGGCA
>NZ_VWWC01000004.1:0-117652 GCF_011753175.1 Burkholderia sp. Cy-637
TTCGGCGGCCGAGGCGGCCGACGTGTGGGCGGCGCCCGCGAGCGCGAGCGTCAGGGCGGTCGCGTGCAGCGGCCGGCGCGCCGCCATGCGGCGCCGGGATGGTCTGTTGGTTGGCATCGGGTCGAAATCGCGGTGGGTCGGTCGGCATGGTGCGATCGCACGCATGACCGGATGCGGATAGTAACGGTAATGAGAATGGTTATCAATCTCGAAATAATGACGGTCGGCGTGCGCGCGACTGCAACGGAATCGGGGGAAGCGAGTGCGCGGGCCCGTGCGACAAGGCTGGGCGGCGGCCGCGAGGAGATTGGGGACGGCGGGGGGAAAAGCGTGGGTGGGGAGGTTCGTGGCGCCCGACAGGGGTTCGGGTGCCGCTCCAGCCTGGTGCCGGCGCGCCCGCCCTGGGGGCGGGGCGCGCCGGCGCCGCCGGGCCGGTCAGGCGAAGATCGCCCGGATGCGCTGGAAGCAGCGCACCAGCAGCGGCTTGCGGTCGTCGAGGTCGAGCATCGCTTCGTAATGCGTGCGCGATTCGTCGACGTGCGGGAGTTGCGACAGCAGAAGGCCGAAATTCATGATGAGGCTCCGTGCGGCGGACGCTCGGTCTCGCCGCTTCAGCGGGCGCGGGCCTCTGCCGCCTGATGGCAATCCCGGGGATGCCGGGTCAGACGGCCGGATGCTCGCCGCGCCCAGTTGGGTAAAGGGTCTTGCGGCATAAGGGGCAACTGGGGCAACTGTCGCTGTTCATGGCGGGCTCCTGGTCGGTTGGCCATCGCGGCGGGCGGCGCCGGCGCCGGCCCGGGAAAGGGCGCGCGCGGGCACGGGCCGCCGGACGGCGGGACCGGATCGCGTACGCAAGGAGGGCGTGGCGCGTTCCGGCGCTTCAGCGATGCACGAGGAGGGGACTGCGGATACTGCCGCGCGCACCGTTTGCCTGGTCGGCGAACGGCAGCGTGAGACGGGGCTGGCGTCGGTCGATCAGGCGGAAATGTCGTGGGAAGGTCGACAACTGCTGGCGTCCAAGACGTCGGCTCCGAAAGTGAGGATTCGCGATTCTAGAGAGCCCGGCGAAGCCGCGTCAAGCCCGGCCGGCCGGGCTTCCTGTGGATTTTTGTGCAGGGCATGCTGGCGAGGTTCGCCGACGGCGCGGGCGGCGCGCCGTGGAGCCGCCCGCGCCGACGCGGTATGCTTCGGGCCGCCGCCGGAAGCACCCGGCCGTCGGCGGGTTTTTGCCGCCCTGAGCATTTGCCCTGCATCGGCCTTTCATCGGGCCCGTTTTGCCGCGACTCCCACCTTCGCCTGACCGAGATGCCACCGAATTCCTCACCTGCCGCCCCCGGCGCCGTCGCCTCCACCGCCTCGCCGGAGCCCGTCTCGCGCTATGCCTGGAAGGCGCTCGCCGGCTCGGCGATCGGCTACGCGATGGACGGCTTCGACCTGCTGATCCTCGGCTTCATGCTGCCGGCGATCTCGGCCGCGCTGAAGCTCGACGCCGGCCAAGCCGGCGCGCTGGTGACCTGGACCCTGGTGGGCGCGGTGGCGGGCGGCCTGATCTTCGGCGCGCTGGCCGACCGTCATGGCCGCGTGCGCGTGCTGACCTGGACCATTGCCCTGTTCGCGGTGTTCACCGGCCTGTGCGCGCTGGCCCAGGGTTTCGCCGACCTGCTGGTCTATCGCACCATCGCCGGCGTCGGGCTGGGCGGCGAATTCGGCATCGGCATGGCGCTGGCCGCCGAGGCCTGGCCGGCCGCCAAGCGGGCGCGCGTATCGTCCTATGTCGCCCTGGGCTGGCAATGCGGGGTGCTGCTGGCCGCGCTGCTCACGCCCACCCTGCTGCAATGGATCGGCTGGCGCGGCATGTTCGCGGTCGGCATGCTGCCGGCGCTGGTGGCCTGGCAGTTGCGCAATCGCCTGCACGAGCCCGAGCCCTTCGTGCGCACGCGGCAGCCGGGGCGGGCGCCGGGCTTCGGCGCGCGTTTGCGCATGCTGTTCGCCGATGCGCGCACGGCACGCACCAGCCTCGGCATCGTGATCCTCTGCGCGGTGCAGAACTTCGGCTACTACGGGATCATGATCTGGCTGCCGACCTTCCTGTCGAAGCGGCTGGGGTTCTCGCTGACGAAGTCGGGCATGTGGACCGCGGTGACGGTGCTCGGCATGATGGCGGGCGTCTGGGCCTTCGGGCAACTGGCCGACCGCATCGGCCGCAAGCCGACCTTCCTGCTCTACCAGGCGGGCGCGGTGGTGATGGTCTGCGTCTATGCGCGGCTGAGCGACCCGGCCGTGATGCTATGGGCCGGCGCGCTGATGGGGATGTTCGTGAACGGCATGGTGGGCGGCTACGGCACGCTGATGTCGGAAGCCTATCCGACCGCCGCGCGCGCCACCGCGCAGAACGTGCTGTGGAACCTGGGCCGCGCGATCGGCGGCTTCGGGCCGCTGGCGGTGGGCGCGCTGGCGGCGCGCTATTCGTTCACGGTGGCGATCGCGGCGCTGGCCGCGCTCTATGTGCTCGATATCGTCGCCACGCTGGTGCTGATTCCGGAGCTGAAGGGGCGGGCGCTCGACTGAGTCGCGCGTCCGTCGTTCGGCGCTGGTGCTTCAGGCATCCAGCGCTTCAGGCATTCGCCGGCTCAAGCATCCGGCGCTTCGGGCGGCCAGCACCTCAGGCGTCGAGCACCTCAAGCGCTAATCGCCCCCTCAGGCATCCGCCTCGGGTGAGCCGGCGTCGATGCCGAGTTCGCCCGCCATCCGCTCGACCAGCGCGCGCAGCCGCGCGACTTCCTCGGCGAGCCGATCGTGATCCTCGCGCAGGGCCTCGAACTCGGCCGTCGACAACCCCTCCACGGCGCCGCCCTCGCTGCCCGCGCGCGGCGCGGCATACGCGCCGACGTCCACTTCCCCGCAAAGCAGGTGCATCCAGCGGCTTTCGCGCGCGCCGGGCGCGCGCGGCAGCTTGACGACCAGCGGCGTGGCGCGCTCGGCGAGTTCCTCCAGGAAACCCTCCACCGACGACACGTCGGCGAAGCCGTGCAGGCGCGCCGAATTCAGGCGCAGCTCGGCCGGCGTCTGCGGGCCGCGCAGCAGCAGCACGGTCAGCAGCGCGACGGCCTGGCTCGGGATGCCGAGCACGCGGTTCAGGTTGTGCTCGAAGCGCGGCACGCGGCTGCTGCTGCCCTCGAACACCAGGCTGACCAGCTTCAGCTCCTCGATCGCGCTGAGCACCTCGGCCTCGCTCGCGTTCATCACGGGCGCGCGCGCGGTCTTCTGGTTGCAGCCGGCCGTCAGCGCGTTCAGCGAGAGCGGGTAGGTATCGGGCACGGTGTGCTGCTTCTCGATCAGCACGCCGACGATGCGGGCTTCGAGGGCGGTGAGCGCACGCAGGGCGCGCGGGGCGGGAGTGTCGTTGGGCGTGTTCATCGTGCGGGAGGGATGGAATCGGAGGAAGGCGGATGAAAGCGTTGCCGCGATGATATACGCTTGCGGGCGTTCCGCTAAGCCCGACGCGCCGGCGCCTAGCGGAACGCCCGCATCTGCCCCGTCATCATCTGCAGCATCTTGTTGGCGGCCACCGAGAGCTTGCGACCCACGCGCGTGACCATGTGCGCCTCGGCGTTCTCGAGGATCGGATGCGCGATCTCGATCGCGAACAGCTCCCTGGCCTGCAGCTCGGCGGCCACCGCGAAGGCCGGCATCACCGAGATGCCGAGCCCCGACTTCACGAACTCCTTGAGGATCGCGAAGGAGTTGGTGGTGACGATCGGCCCGAGCCGCACGCGCTCGGCATATTCCACGGCCTCCATCATCTGCCGCGTGCCGTAGGACGGGTGGGTGGCCGCCAGCGGGTAGGTGGCGAGCTGCTGCACCGTCAGCACCTTGTGGCCGCGGCGCGGGAAATCCGGGCCGACGATCGCCATCATCGGCTGCCGCTTGGAGGCGCGCGACACCAGCTTGGGCTCGGTGGGCGGGTTGTAGACCAGGCCGATCTCGCCCTCGTCGTTCGAGATCTTGCGGATCACGTCGTTGGTGCTGCCCACGTCGAGGTTGACGCGGATCCCCGGGAACTGCCGGCAGAACTGCTGCATCGGCCCGGCCAGCAGGTCCGAGACGAAACCCTCGCCGAGCACCAGGCTGACCTGGCCGGTCTTGAGCCCGCGCAGCTCCTGCAGGCGCGAGATCAGGTCGTCGCGGTGCGCGAGCTGCTCGCGGAAATACTCGATCACGCAGCGGCCCGCCTCGGTGGGCGTCACGCCGCGCGCGTGGCGCTCCACCAGGGTGGCGTCGAGCTCCTTCTCCAGCAGCCCGATCTGGCGGCTCACGGCCGAGGGCGCCACGTCGAGCCAGTCGGCCGCGGCGCGGATCGTGCCGCAGCGCACCGCCTCGTAGAAATAGATGATCCGGCTGTCGGTGAGGGTATCGCTCATGATTCGAGTGTTCTAAAAAAGAGAACAATATCAATATTGGCGTTGATTGATTATACGGATCGCCGGACCGAACATCGTGGCCATGCAAGGCGGGCGCAAGCTGGCGCGCCGCCCTCGAACCAACAGTTATCGGGAGTCGTCGGATGAAAACGGTGGGCGTGATCGGTCTGGGCAACATGGGGCGCGGCATGGCCGGCTCGCTGCGGCGCGGCGACTACACGGTGCTCGGCTACGACGCGGCGCCCGGCGTGGCGCTCGCGCTGGCGGGGCAGGAGGTGTTGTCGGCGCGCGATTCGGTGGCCGAGATCGCGCGCGACGCCGACGTGCTGCTGCTCTCGCTGCCGACCTCGGCGGTGGTCGAGGCGGTGGTGCTGGGCGCGGGCGGCGTGCTCGAAAACGCCAAACCGGGCACCATCGTGATCGACACCACCACGGCGGACCCCGACAGCACGCGGCGCGTGGCGGCGGCCCTGGCCGAGCGCGGCATCGGCCTGGTCGACGGCCCGGTGAGCGGCGGCCCCAAGGGCGCGGCCACCGCCACCATGACCATGGTGCTGGGCGGCTCGGCCGCCGATATCGAGGCGGTCGAGCCGATCCTCGCGGTGATCAGCGCCAAGCGCGTGCACGTGGGCCCGGTGGGCGCCGGCCATGTCACCAAGCTGCTCAACAACCTGCTGACCGGCGTGCACCTGCTGGCTGCCAGCGAGGCGGTGCGCACCGCGCGCGCGGCCGGCGTCGATCCGGAGAAGCTGGTCGAGGCGCTCAACGGCGGCTCGGGCCGCAACAGCGCCACGCTGACCAACTACCCCACCTGGATCTTCAACGGCAAGTTCGACTCCGGCTTCACCATGAAGCTGATGCGCAAGGACGTGCGGCTCGCGCTGGGCCTGCTCGACCAGTTCGACAGCGTCGCGCCGGTGGCGCGCGAGGCGGCGCGCCTGTGGGCCGCCAGCGAGGAATACGTCGCGGACGGCGAGGACTTCAACCGCATCGTCGACTTCCTCGATCCGGCCTGAGGCCGGGCGGCCCGCGCCGCGATCGAGCCCGACGCCCGACATTCGACGATCCAGATACGGAACCCAGACATGACCCAGCACGCAGACCAGTTGCTCGCCGCCTTCGCGCATTTCTTCCCCGGCGCCGCCACCATCGGCTCGTATATCGACGGCGAACTCGTCGCCGGCCAGGGCGAGCCGATCCAGCTTCACGACGCGGCCACGGGCCAGGCCACGCTCGCCTATCGCGACGCCGGCGCGGCCGTGATCGACCACGCCGCCGAGAGCGCGCGCCGCGCACAGCGCGAATGGTGGGCGCTCACGCATGCCGCGCGCGGCCGCGTGATGCAGGAGGTGGCGCGCGCGATCCGCGCCGAGGCCGAGGCGATCGCGCGGCTGGAGGCGCTCGGCTCGGGCAAGCCGATCCGCGACTGCCGGGGCGAAGTGGCCAAGGTCGCCGAGATGTTCGAGTACTACGCGGGCTGGACCGACAAGTTCTACGGCAGCGTGATCCCGGTGCCGAGCTCGCATCTCAACTACACGCGCCGCGAGCCGGCCGGCGTGGTGCTGCAGATCACGCCCTGGAACGCGCCAGTGTTTACCTGCGGCTGGCAGGTGGCGCCTGCGGTGGCGATGGGCAACGGCGTGCTGCTCAAGCCCTCGGAGCTGACGCCCTTCACCTCGCTGGCGGTGGCGATGCTCGGCGAGCGGGCCGGGCTGCCGCGCGGCCTGGTCAACGTGCTGGCCGGCTTCGGCCATACCGCCGGGCAGGCCGCGATCGCGCATCGCGTGGTGAGCAAGGTGGTGTTCGTCGGCTCGCCGGCCACCGGCGCGCGCATCGCCGAGGCCGCCGCGCGCCGCGTGCTGCCCTGCGTGCTGGAGCTGGGCGGCAAGTCGGCCAATATCGTGTTCGCCGATGCCGACCTCAAGCGCGCCGCGCTGACCGCCCAGGCGGCGATCTTCGCCGGCGCGGGCCAGAGCTGCGTGGCCGGCTCGCGCCTGCTGGTGCAGCGTGCCGTCTACGAGGAATTCGTCGCGATGGTCGCCGCCGGCGCGCGGAAGATCCGCGTCGGCGCGCCGCTCGACGATGCGACCGAGGTGGGCCCGATCAACAATCGCAAGCAATACGAGCACGTGATGACGATGATCGAGCGCGGCGTGGCGGCGGGCGCCACGCTCGCCGCCGGCTCGGCCGAGCGCGTCGAGCCGGGCCGCGGCGGCTACTTCGTGGCGCCCACCGTGCTGGCCGGCGTGTCGAACGCGATGGAGGTGGCGCGCACCGAGATCTTCGGGCCGGTGGTGGCCGCCATCCCGTTCGACACCGAGGAGGAGGCGATCGCGATCGCCAACGACACCGAGTTCGGCCTGGCCGGCGCGGCCTGGACCACCGACGTGGCGCGCGCGCATCGCGTGGCCGCGCAGGTGAACGCCGGCACCTT
This sequence comes from Burkholderia sp. Cy-637, assembly GCF_011753175.1. Lineage (NCBI taxonomy): Bacteria > Pseudomonadati > Pseudomonadota > Betaproteobacteria > Burkholderiales > Burkholderiaceae > Burkholderia > Burkholderia sp. Cy-637. The sequence continues at coordinate 6,856 of NZ_VWWC01000004.1, forward strand.
CTGGGTCAACGGCTACAAGACCATCAACGTGGCCTCGCCGTTCGGCGGCTACGGCATGAGCGGCTACGGGCGCTCGAGCGGGGTCGAGGCGCTGTACGAATACACGCAGACCAAGAGCGTCTGGGTCGAGACGGCCGAAGCGCCGCCGACCGCGTTCGGTTATCTGTAACACCGGCCCGCATCCGACGGCAGCCGGGCTTCAAGGGGAGACTCGTCATGGAACACGCACTGGGGATCGAGCGCCGCGAGCTGGGCGGCGCGGCCACCGCCAAGGTCCTGCTCTACGCGGCCGGCATCCTGCTGGTCGCCGAATGGATCGGCTCGTTTACGTTCAAGCTCGGACCGGGCAAGGTGGTGCTGCTGCCGATGATCTGGGCGCTGCTGCTCGGCGCCGCGGTGGGGCTGGCCAGCGCACGCTGGAACAGCAGCGCGCGCCTCAGCGTGCCCGACCAGTTTTTCGCCGCCGCGATCCTGCAGCCGGCGCTGCTGCTGTTCGTCTCCAAGCTGGGGCTGATGGTGGGCAGCGCGCTGCCCAAGCTGGCCTCGGCGGGCTGGGCGCTGGCCTTCCAGGAGTTCGGCCATTTCGTCGGCACCATCCTGCTCGGCCTGCCGCTCGCGCTGCTGCTCGGCATCAAGCGCGAGGCGATCGGCGCGACCTTCTCGGTGGGCCGCGAGCCGAGCCTGGCGATCATCGGCGAGAAGTACGGCATGGATTCGGCCGAGGGCCGCGGCGTGCTGGCCGAGTACCTGACCGGCACCGTGTTCGGCGCGGTGTTCATCGCCGTGTTCGCGGGCTTCGTGAGCAGCCTCGGCATCTTCGATCCACTCGCGCTGGCGATGGGCTCGGGCGTCGGCTCGGGCAGCATGATGGCGGCTGCCTCGGGCGCGATCGCCGCGCAGCAGGACCCGGAGACGGCGAAATCCGTGCTCGCCTTCGCCGCGGCCAGCAACCTGATCACCACCACCATCGGCACCTACTTCACGCTGTTCATCTCGCTGCCGCTGGCGGTCTGGGGCTATCGCGTGCTGGAGCCGCTGATCGGCCGCACCACCAAGGCCTCGGCGCAGCCCGAGGCGGCCAGCCCGTCGCTGGGCGAGGTGCGCACCGAGGCGCCCACGCTCGGCTACGGCGGCAAGCTGCTGGCCTGGATCGTGACGGCGGCGATGGCGCTGGTGTGCGACTGGATCGCCCATGGCACCACGCCGCTGGTGGGGCTGCCGGGGATCGCGATCATGGTGGTCGCGACGATCGTCGGCGATGCGCTGGCGCGCGTGACGGGGCGGCGGATTCCGGCGGTCTGCTGGGTGTCGGTGGTGGCGATGTTCCTGACCTCGCCGTGGAGCCCGTGGGCCTCGCAGATCGCCGCGCTCAGCTCGCACAACGATTTCCTCGGCGTGACCACGCCGATGCTGGTGTTCGCCGGGCTGTCGATCGCCAAGGACATCCCCGCCTTCCGCCGGCTCGGCTGGCGCATCGTGCTGGTGTCCTTCGTGGCGAACGCCGGCACCTTCATCGGCGCGACCCTGGTGGCGCAGCTGTTCCATATCTGATGTCTCGCGTCGCTGCGGCGGGCGGCACTGGCAGGGCCGGTGCCGCCGCTGCCGCTGCCGCGACGCGACGACCGACAAGAGTCTTCCTATCCGCATGAAACTGATCGATTCCATCGTCGCGCACGCCGACGAACTGACGGCGATACGCCGCGATATCCACGCCCATCCCGAGGTCGGCTACGACGTGTTCCGCACCGCGGCGCTCGTCGCCGAGCGGCTCGAGCAATGGGGTTATGCCGTCACGCGCGGCGTCGGCCGCACCGGCGTGGTCGGCACCCTGAAGCGCGGCGGCAGCGCGCGCGCGATCGGCCTGCGCGCCGACATGGACGCGCTGCCGGTGCAGGAGGCCAATACCTTCGCGCATCGTTCGACGGTGCCCGGCGCGATGCACGCCTGCGGCCACGACGGGCACACCGCCATGCTGCTGGGGGCCGCGCGCCATCTGGCGCGGCACGGCGAGTTCGACGGCACCGTGCAGCTGTTCTTCCAGCCGGCCGAGGAAGCGGGCGGCGGCGCGCGCGCGATGATCGAGGACGGGCTGTTCGAGCGTTTCCCGGTGGATGCCGTGTTCGGGCTGCACAACTGGCCCGGCATCGCGGCCGGCGATTTCGCGGTGCGCCCGGGGCCGCTGATGGCTTCCACCAGCCTGTTCCGGATCAACCTGCGCGGCGCCGGCTGCCACGCGGCCATGCCGCACCTGGGGCGCGATCCGGTGTTCGCGGCGGGGCAGGTGCTGAGCGCGCTGCAGGGGATCGTCACGCGCAACCGCAATCCGATCGACGGCGCGGTGCTGTCGGTCACGCAGGTGCATGCGGGCGAGGCGATGAACGTGGTGCCCACCGATGCCTGGCTGGGCGGCACGGTGCGCACCTTCTCCGAGGCCACGCTCGACCTGATCGAGACGCGCATGCGCGCGGTGGTGGCCGCGACCGCCGCAGCCTTCGATTGCGAGAGCGAGGTGGATTTCCAGCGCCAGTATCCGGCGACCGTGAACGACCCCGAGCAGACGGCGCTGGCGGTGGCGGTGATGCGCGAGCTGGTGGGGGAGGCGCATGTGAACGCAGCCGTCGATCCGACCATGGCGGCGGAGGACTTTTCGTTCATGCTGCGCGAGAAGCCGGGATGTTATGCCTTCCTCGGCAACGGCGTGGGCGATCATCGCGTGCATGGGCACGGCGGCGGGCCTTGCCTGCTGCATAACGCCAGTTACGACTTCAACGATGCCCTGCTGCCGGTGGGGGCGAGTTATTTCGTGCGGTTGGTGGAGCGGGTTTTGGGGCGGTAGGGGGCTGATTTTTTGAAGCGATCGTGGGGAGCGAGCGCCGCCTCGTTCGGGTGATGCCGAATGAGGCGGCGCGTTGTATGGCAGTCCTTCAGTCGCTCTCGCGATGGTAATACGGTTCGATACGAAAGCCTTCCGGCGGCTTGATGAAGAATGGGTAGAAGTTTCGTGCCAGATTCATGATGTCGGGCGGACCATGGAAAACCGCGATGTCCCAATACCTGTCGCCAAACACGATCCAGTTTCCGTGCAAGGGCATGACGACGTATTGACAAGAGTTGATTCCTATCGCGTCGGCCGGGCTGTCGCCGGGATCTTCCATCAATGCCGAAAAGTATTCATCGTCGGTGTGGTGCTTGTTATGAACGAATCCCGGATATTTCCCAAAGTGAAAATTAAAATAGCCGAACGGATCGGGTTTGAGAATGATCACAGCGAATTCGTCCGCGCCTTGGGCTGTTGTCAGAAGTCGGAGCAGATCGAAGAATTTCTGTGTTTGCAGGTTGCTAGGATCGAGATAAAGCAAGTCCTTGCCAGGTTTGCCGTGCAACGATGCGACTTCCAGAATGGCGCGTTGCCAGAATGATGTAAAGATTTCACGATCGTGAATGAGTTCGATGGCGGACATGATCAGTGGATTGAATAGAGGGTAAATGAAGCCTCCTGGGCCCTCGATGCACGTGTTTGCATAAGCCGCTGCCAGTTCACGCATTGGCGATCCCGATATGGCGTCGGAACGCGGATCACGTGTCCTGCGCACCCTGTTCGCTCGGAGGTCGAGGATGGGGCGCGGCAGGAGGCAAGCATCGCGGCTCGGACGACGCGTCCCGTCGACCCAGGCAGGGCATGGTCTTTTTTCATGCTTGTCCGCCGCTTCGGATGCGTATTGGTGGAGTGACTCGGGCATCCGCACAATGCGCCCCAGGGCGGCACTGCCGGTACCAGACAGGTCAGAAACCCCTCGCTTCGCGACCTTTTAACGCGCCTCTCCCAAGCCTGGCGGGCCTCGGCGCCCCACCAGCTTTTTCCTAGCCAGCGACCACAAAAAACATCATTTCGCTATTCGTTTTCTCTGAACAGAATTCGATTCATGCCTTTGCGCGCGCGGCCATGCCGTGGGCGACAACGAAACAACAGCCTGAACCGCTTTCAGAGGAACTCGAGATGACAGTCGGGAAAACAGTCGTAGACACGCTCGTGGTGGGCGCCGGGCAGGCCGGCGTCGCGATGAGCGAACATCTGGGCCGGCTCGGCGTGCCGCATCTGGTGCTCGAGCGCGACCGGATCGCCGAGCGCTGGCGCACCGGCCGCTGGGATTCGCTGGTGGCGAACGGTCCGGCCTGGCACGACCGCTTCCCCGGGCTCGAATTCGAGGAGCTCGATCCGGACGCGTTCGCGTCGAAGGACCGCGTGGCCGACTATTTCGAGGCCTATGCGAAGAAATTCCAGGCGCCGATCCGCACCGGCGTGGAGGTGACCAGGGTGGCGCGCAACGCGGGTCGCCCCGGCTTCACGGTCGAGACCAGCGACGGCACCATCGAGGCGAGCCGCGTGGTGGTGGCCACCGGCCCGTTCCAGATCCCGGTGATTCCGCCGATCGCGCCGCAAGCCAGCTCGCTCACGCAGATCCACTCGGCCGACTATCACAACCCGGCGCAACTGCCGGCGGGCGGCGTGCTGGTGGTGGGCGCCGGTTCCTCGGGCGTGCAGATCGCCGACGAACTGCAGCGCGCCGGCCGCGACGTCTACCTGTCGGTCGGCCCGCACGATCGTCCGCCGCGTGCCTATCGCAACCGCGACTTCTGCTGGTGGCTGGGCGTGCTCGGCAAGTGGGACGCCGAGGCGGCCGTGCCGGGCCGCGAGCACGTGACGATCGCCGTGAGCGGCGCGCGCGGCGGCCATACCGTCGATTTCCGCCGTCTCGCGCACCAGGGCGTGAACCTGGTCGGCCTGACGAAGTCCTTCGAGGGCAATGTCGTCACCTTCCAGGACGACCTGGTCGCCAACATCGCGCGCGGCGACGAGAACTACCTGTCGCTGCTCGACGAGGCCGATGCCTATATCGAGCGCAACGGCCTCGACCTGCCGGAAGAACTTCAGGCGCGAGCGATTCCCGCCGATCCCGCATGCCTGAGCGAGCCGCGCCTGGAACTCGATCTCGCCGCGGCCGGCGTCACCTCGATCATCTGGGCCACCGGCTACGCCACCGACTACCGCTGGCTGCAGGTCGACGCCTTCGACGCGAAGGGCAAGCCGCGCCACCAGCGCGGCGTGTCGGTCGAGCCGGGCATCTATTTCCTCGGCCTGCCGTGGCAGTCGCGCCGCGGCTCCAGCTTCATCTGGGGCGTCTGGCACGACGCGAAGCACGTCGCCGATCACATCGCGACGCAGCGCAAGTACCTCGACTACCGCGACAGCACGCAGCGCGAAGCCGCTGAACCGGCCGACGCGGCCGCCAGCCAGGCGCAAGCCCGGAACCAGACCAGCGAAATGGGAGTGAACTGATGCCGACGCATACCCGTATCCGGATGTTCAACACCAAGGACACCTATCCGAACCAGACGCTCGACAACGACCTGTGCCAGGCCGTGCGAGCCGGCAATACCGTCTACGTGCGCGGCCAGATCGGCACCGATTTCGACGGCAAGCTGGTGGGCCTGGGCGATCCGCAGGCGCAGGCCGAGCAGGCGATGAAGAACGTCAAGCAATTGCTGGAGGAAGCCGGCAGCGACCTCTCGCACATCGTCAAGACCACCACCTACCTGATCGATCCGCGCTATCGCGAGCCGGTCTACCAGGAAGTGGGCAAGTGGTTGAAGGGCGTGCATCCGATCTCGACGGGGCTGGTGGTGAGCGCTCTGGGCCAGCCGCAATGGCTGATGGAGATCGACGTGATCGCGGTGATCCCCGACAACTGGACGCCGCCCGCCGCGGCCTGAGCGCGAACGCTCAGCGCGGACCCTCAGTGCGGACCCATACGAAGCCGCCGCAACGCGGCTTCCCGAATCAAGATTTCGAGGTGCATCCATGAGCCAACCGACGCATACCCGTATCCGGATGTTCAATACCAAGGATACCTACCCGAACCAGACGCTCGACAACGACCTGTGCCAGGCCGTGCGGGCCGGCAATACCGTTTACGTGCGCGGCCAGGTCGGCACCGACTTCGACGGCAAGCTGGTGGGCCTGGGCGATCCGCAGGCGCAGGCCGAGCAGGCGATGAAGAACGTCAAGCAACTGCTGGAGGAAGCCGGCAGCGACCTCTCGCACATCGTCAAGACCACCACCTTCCTGATCGACCCGCGCTATCGCGAGCCGGTCTACCAGGAAGTGGGCAAGTGGTTGAAGGGCGTGTTCCCGATCTCGACGGGGCTGGTGGTGAGTGCCCTGGGCCAGCCGCAATGGCTGATGGAAATCGACGTGATCGCGGTGATCCCCGACAACTGGACGCCGCAACAGGCCTGAACCAGGCCAAGGAGCCGAACATGACTTTCTCGATCGTCGGACGATGTCAGGAAACCGGGCAGCTCGGCATCGCGATCAGCTCGTCGAGCATCGCGGTGGGCGCGCGTTGCCCCTGGGTGCGCGCGGGCGTGGGCGCGGTGGCCACGCAGAACGTCACGCTGCCGGCGCTGGGCCCGCAGATCCTCGACCTGCTCGAGGCCGGCCAGCTCGATCCCGCCGCCGCGCTCGATCGCGCGCTGTCGGCGAACGGCTGGAGCCAGTATCGCCAGGTGACGGTGATCGACGGCCAGGGCCGCACGGCGCTGTTCAGCGGCAAGGAATCGCTGGGCCTCTATCACGCCGTGGCGGGCGAGCAGTGCGTGGCCGCCGGCAACCTGCTCTCGCACCAGAAGGTGATCGAGGCGATGGTGCCGGCCTTCGAGGAGGCGCCCGGCACGCTCGCCGACCGGCTGCTGGCCGCCATGCAGGCCGCGATGGCCGCGGGCGGCGAGGCCGGCCCAGTGCATTCGGCGGCGCTCAAGGTGGTCGGCGACGTGGTCTGGCCGATCATCGACCTGCGCGTGGATTGGGCCGACCAAGACCCGATCGGCCAGCTCGCCGGCCTCTGGCAGGCCTACCAGCCGCAGATGGCCGACTACCTGACGCGCGCGATCAACCCGACCGCGGCGCCGAGCTATGGCGTGCCCGGCGATGAGTGAGATCGCCTCCATGCCCGCCGCGGCGGGCCGCCTCGGCAGCCGCGAGCTGCTCGGGAAGCTGATCGGCTTCGCCACTGTCAGCCGCGATTCGAACCTGGCGCTGATCGAGTTCATCCGCGACTACCTGACGAGTTTCGGCGTCGAGAGCGAGCTGTTCTACAACGACGAGCGCAGCAAGGCGAACCTGTTCGCCACCATCGGCCCGCGCGATCGCGGCGGCGTGGTGCTGTCGGGTCATACCGACGTGGTGCCGGTGGACGGCCAGGCCTGGAGCGTCGAGCCGTTCCGCATGAGCGAGCACGACGGCAAGCTGTATGGGCGCGGCACGGCCGACATGAAGGGCTTCCTCGCCTCGGTGCTGGCGGCCGTGCCTGCCTTCGTCGAGCGCGCGCACGAACTCTCGATGCCCGTGCATCTGGCCTTCTCGTACGACGAGGAGGTCGGTTGCCTCGGCGTTCGGCCTATGCTGGCCGAGCTCGAGCGGCGCGAGCCGCGCCCGCGCCTGTGCCTGATCGGCGAGCCGACCGAGCTGAAGCCGGTGCTGGGCCACAAGGGCAAGCTGGCGATGCGCTGCCACGTGAAGGGCGCCGCCTGCCATTCCGCCTATGCGCCGTATGGCGTCAACGCGATCGAATACGCGGCCCGGCTGATCGGCCAGCTCGGCGAGATCGGCCGTCGCCTGGCCGAGCCCGAGCATCACGACGCGCGTTTCGATCCGCCGTTCTCGACCGTGCAGACGGGCGTGATCAAGGGCGGCCGCGCGCTGAACATCGTGCCGGCCGAATGCGAGTTCGATTTCGAGGTGCGCGCGCTGCCCGACTACGACGCGCAGGAAGTGGCCGACGATCTGCGCGCCTATGCCGACGCCGAGCTGCTGCCGAGGATGCAGGCGGTGCAGCCCGATACGGATATCCGTTTCCAGCCGCTGAGCGCGTATCCGGGGCTGGCCACCTCGCCGGACAGCGAGGCCGCTCGACTGCTGGCGCTGCTGTCGGGCTCGACCGAGTTCGGCACGGTGGCGTTCGGCACCGAGGGCGGCCTGTTCGAGCGCGCCGGGATCCCGACCGTGGTTTGCGGCCCCGGCAGCATGGACCAGGGGCACAAGCCCGACGAGTTCGTCAGCCTCGAGCAGTTGCAGCGCTGCGACGCGATGCTGGCCCGTTTGGTCGAGCACCTGACGACGGCCTGAAACGACGAACGGCCCGCATGCGAATGCGGGCCGTCGACCGACAAGCGCGGCAGATCCTGCACGAACATGTTGATGGCGGTGCCGCCCTTCATTGCGAAGTGCGGCGTGTCGAATACATCCGGTGCGATTGCCAGCATCAGGCGCACCGTATCGAGATATCGATCGTCCATGACGGTCCCGGGCGAGGAGGGAGGAGATCGACATCATGGCCGCAGATTGAGCTTCGGAGCCCCCTTGCGACTACGTGTCCAACGACGGTTCGGCCCGAGGCGATCGACGTGTCGCTGAAGATCTTGTCCCCAGGCGTATCCGCCGGCTTCGCCGAGGTCCCGCACCAGTTTCACGACCTTGACTCGCATGCAGTGAGTCAGCAGCGTGTCCAGCACGGAGGGACGCAGATTGCGCAGCGACGACACGATGTCCATCGCTTCCTCCAGCGATTGCCCCTTGGATTTTTGTTTGCCGATATCGCTCGCCAGTTCGAGCAGGGCGAGTTCCGGCTCCGCGACGAGTATCGATGCGGGGCGATCAGGCAGTGCCGACAAGCCGAAATGTTCGGGTAGCGCCGTGTTGAACAGACTGGTGGTCTGCAGCGTGTATGGCATGTGGTCGCCAACCCAATCCGGCAACATGCAAGGACGCGGGGCCCACAATACGACGCGCTCGCGAAAGCCTACGTGATGGCGAACCCCCTGCCAGTCGAGTGCGGTCTTGCCGCCGACGTGCAGGCCGGGCACGCGACGGCTCAGATACACGAGGATGCCGTCGCGCGTGGGCGTGTCGCCAGCGAGTAGATAGGCGCCCTTGGCGAGGCGTTGCAACCAGCCGGCGCTGACCAGGTAGGTGGTCTGCTGAGCGGTCACGCCATGGTCACGCAGCAGTTGCGGATCGAGCGGTTGTCCGCGCGGTGCGCCCTGCATGACACGTTGAAGCGATCGGCTGGCCATGAGTCAAATCCGCATGATTTTTTCAAGGATACATCGAAAAATCGATAGTTAACGAGAATAAATCATGCAACGAAGCGCATCCCGCGCCCTCACCCCCGCTGCACCGAACTCAACTCCGTCAACCGCTCCCGGCAGAAATCCACGAACAACTGCGCCGGCTTGGTCAACTGCCCGCGCTTGAGCCGCGCGCTCACCAGCCCCGAGCGCGCCACCGGTTCGCTGATGTCGATCATCACCACCTTCTTGCCGTCGTAGGTGCATTCCGAATGCGGGCGCGTGACCAGCAGCGAGAAGCCGAAGCCCTGGCCGACCATGCCGCGCACCATCTCGATCGAGGGCGAGCCGAACACGATGTTGGGCGTGAGGCCGAGCGCATGGAACAGGCTCACGAAGTAGGTACGGCTCGGCTGCACATCGAGCAGGATCATCGGCTCGACGCTGAGGTCGCGCAGCGACACCTGCGACTGCCCGGCGAAGCGATGATTCTCGGGCAGCAGCACATAGGGCTTCTGCGCCGGCATCAGCGGTTCGGTCTCGATGGTGCCGTCGAGTTCGTGGTCGTAGAGGAAGGCGACATCGAAGGTGCCGGCGGTGAGCCCTTGCACCAGCTCCTGCTGCTCGCCGTCGCGGATCCGGATGTTGACGCCGGGGTACAGCTCGCGAAAGCCCGCGATCAGTTGCGGCAGGTACAGGGGCGCCACGGTCTCGAAGCAGCCGATGTCGATCTGCCCCGTCACCACGTCGTTGTCGGCCAGCGCGTTCTGCTCGAACTCGTGCGCCATGCGCAGCAGTTCCTGGGCCTTGCGATAGAAGCGCGTGCCGCTCGGCGTGAGCGACACGCCCTGCGCATGGTGGCGGATGAAGAGCTTCACGCCGAAGCTCTCCTCCAGGCCCTTGATCGCGTTCGAGATCGAAGGCTGGGCGATGAAGAGCTGGCGCGAGGCCTCGGCCACGCTGCCGGCCTCGACCGTCGTCACGAAATACTTCAGTTGTCTCAGTGTATAGAAGGCCACGGGTACCCCTGCTGCTGCGCCGATCCAGTCGGCACCTTACCGCATGATGGGTGCCCGCGTGCGGGCCGCCGGCCGATATTTATCCTATCCCGCGAGCATAATTTTTATTTCCTGCCGTCGCCGCCTGGGCTCTGGAGAAGTTACTGGGCGGTCGGCCGCAGCCGCGAGGTGTCGTAGCCCAGGGCGGCGGCGCGCTCGAACAGCATGCGCCGGAGCTGGGCCGAAGGACGCGCCTCGCGCGTCAGGATCCAGAGGAAGCGGCCCGAAGGTTCGCCGACGATCGACCAGGTGTAGTCGTCGGCGTGATCGAGCACCCAGTAGTTGCCGACGTAGAACGGTCCCCAGAACGACACTTTCAGCTTCGCGCCCCGGCTGTCGGGAACCCGCTTGGCACGGCCCAGCGATTCGCGCGCCGGCCCGTCGGGCGCGCCTTGCCGGCAGGCGTTGCGCACCTCGATCAGGCCGTCGGCCCGCAGCGAATAGTCGGCGGTGACGCCTTCGCAGCCGCGCTCGAAACGGTTCTCGTAGCGCGCCAGCTCGAACCAGCGCCCCAGGTAGCGCTCGAGTTCGACTTCCTTGGCCGGCTCGGGCACCTTCGCGTTGCCCTTGGGGCCGCCGGCGAGCGCGGCGCATCCGGCCAGCACGGCGACGGCCGCGATGAAAAGAGCCCAGCTTCCATAGCTACCGAGAATGCCAGCTTTCATGTGTGCTCCGGGTAAAGGGGAACGCGGAGGGAAGGCGCGAAGTGCGCCGCGCTCAGGCGCGCGGCTTCGCCTTCGATGCGCGCGCCGGCTCCGCCTCGCCATCCCCGAAGAACCCCCGCTCGCGCGCCCAGACGATCGCTTCCGTGCGGCTGTGCACGTCCAGCTTGCCGTAGATCGTCGCCACATGATTGCGCACGGTGTTGGGCGACAATTTCAGCTTGATCGCGATCTCCTTGTCCGCCAGGCCGCGGCACAGCAGGTCGAACACCTCGCGCTCGCGCCCCGTCAGGTCCGACAACTGGGCGCCGGCATCGGGCGAGTTGGTGCGGCGCACGTTGGCGAGCTTCTCGATCAGCATGCGGCTGAACCAGGACGCGTCCTGCATCGCCGTCTCGATGGCCAGCACCATTTCCGTCTCGCTGCGCTTGCGATCGCTGATGTCGAGCAGGGCGAACAGGATGCAGTCCTGATCGTGGATGCTGACCGAATCGGCGGAGATCAGGCAGTCGCGCACCTCGCCGTCGTGGCTGCGAATCTGGATGTCGACGTTCAGCAGCCGGCTGTCGCGCGTGAGCAGGGCGGCGGCATGTCCGAAGGCGTCCACGTCCACCCACAGGCCGATGCTCGAGACCGACTTGCCGCGGATCTCGTCGAGCGGATAACCGGTCAGCGCGATGAAGGCATCGTTCACGTCGAGCATCTCGAAGCGCTCGGCGGTGACGATCGCGGTGGCTACGGGCGCGACGCGGAACGCCTTGGCGAAGCGTTCCTCGCTCTGCCGCAAGGCGTGCTCGGCCTGCTTGCGCGGCTCGAGATCCATGAAGGTAAACAGCATGCAGGGCTCCTCGCCGATGTCGATCGGCTGCCCGGCCACCACCACCGCCTTGGTGCCGCCGCCCGGCAGCTTGAGCACGGCTTCCATCTGCGGGATGGTCGCGCCTTCGCCGAGGCGCTCGATCGCCAGCTCGCGGCGCTCGGCGTTCTCCAGCACGTCGACCTCGTAGACGGTGCGATCGAGCACGTCGTCGCGCTGGTAGCCCGTCATGTCGAGAAACCCCTGGTTCACCTTGACGTAGCGGATGTCGCTGAGCCGGCAGATCACGGCGGGCGCCGGATTCGCGTTGAAGGTCCGCTCGAAGCGCTGCTCCGCGCTGGCCAGCTCGGTGGCGTCGTGCAGCACCAGCGCGAGGCAATCGGGTTCGCCCGCCGAGTTGGTCAGCACCAGGCTGCGGATCCGGTGCACCCAGCTCTGTTCCTCGTCGTCGGCGCGGAACACTTCCACGGTCACGTCGCTGAATTCCTCGCCGGAGATCACGCGGTCCATCGGGTAATGGCCTTCCTGCACCGGATGATTGTTCCGGTAGCGCAGCCGGAAGCGCTCGCGGTATTCGGTGACGTTCGCGCCGAGTTCGTCGAGCGTATGCACCCCGTGCATCTCGAGCGCGGCGTCGTTGGCCCAGACGATGCGCTGGTCCGGCTCGACCAGGATCACGCCCTCGGTGAGCCCGGCGATGATCTGGTGCAACTGGCGCCGATCGGTATGCGATTTGAGCGCCTGTTCTTCGTTGACGGCTTCGTTCATGGTTGGTGTTCCGGATGACATGCCGGCTCGTTCCGGCGTGGCTCGGGCGGCTTGCCCGGGCGTTGGCGTGTCTGCGGAATCTTCGCCGGTGGGCTGGCGCGGTGCAAGGGACGGATGCACCGGGCGGGATAGTGCATCCATACCCCATCGAGCCTCCGCGACGACGGTTCATGGCCGCCGGGCCGGCCCGGAGCAAGGAAACGGGCCGGCTGGCCGATCCTCCCATCCCCTCGCGCGAGGCAGGCGACCTGGGCCAAACATACTAGTCCACCTGGTCAATTTCTACGGAGACGACCCAATCTGCGCCTCGCTACAGTTGCCGGCATCGGATTCGCGAGCCGGGCTCGATGCTTCCCGGCGTGACCGAGCGGGGCAGCCCGCCCCGGGCCCAGCGGCTTCGCAAGCCGCGCAGGGTATCCATGCTGACGACCGGCGGGTCGTCCGTCTTGACCAGGAGAGACACCATGTTCGAAAAAACCGAAGGCCGTGCCCAGAACCTCGCCGGCAAGGTCCAGGAAGCGGTCGGCGACGTGATCGGCGATCGCGGCACGCAATTCGAGGGCCGGGCGCGCCAGGTCGCGGGCCGGATGCAGGAGTCCTACGGCGGCGCGCTCGACCAGTTGCGCGACGTGACCGCCAGCCAGCCGCTCGCCGCGCTGGCGGCGGTGGCCGCCGTGAGCTTCGTGGTCGGCGCGCTCTGGTCCCGGCGCTGAGCCGCCGCGTTGCGGCCTCCGGATCGCCTCCGGTGGCCGCGCGACGGTCCGGGCCGGGCCGTCGTCGAAGTCCGTTGGCGTAGCTCCCGGCCACGATGCCGGGAAGGAACATCGATAACAAGCAAGGAACAAGGAACCGACATGAGCCGATATCTCTCGCCGGCCGACCCCGTGGTCGCCGTGCATCCGACGCGCATTTCCTGGGGCGCCGTGTTCGCCGGGGTGTTGCTGGCCTCGATGACCTATCTGATTCTGGGCATGCTGGGCACGGCGCTGGGCGCCGGCAGCTTCGACCCGCTCGGCCGGCGCGATCCGTTCGCCGGCTTCGGTACCGGCGCCGGCATCTGGCTGGGCCTGTCCACCCTGGTCTCGCTGGCCGTGGGCGCCTTCTTCGCCGGCCGCTCGGCGCCGCGGCGCGGCACCCTGCACGGCGTGCTGAGCGGATCGGTGTCGATCCTGGTCACGCTCTACCTGCTCGCCGGCCTGGCCGGCAGCGCGATCGGCGCGGCCTCGGGCATGGCGAAGGCGGGCCTGTCGCTGGCCGGGCAGGGCGTGGCGGCCGCCGCGCCGGGCTTGGCCTCGGGCGTGGCCGGTGCCTTGCACAAGGACGGCGATGCCTTCGATTTCTCGAACTGGCAAGGCCGCCTGGATACCCTGCTGCGCCAGACCGGCAAGCCGGAACTCGCCCCGTCCAAGCTGAAGCAAGGTGCCCGCGACGCGGTCAACGACGGCAAGGCGGCGGCCAGCGATGCCGCGGCCAATCCGCAGCAGGCTTCGGACGATCTGGGCGACTGGTTCGCCAGCCTCAGGCAGCGTGCCAATCCGGCCTTGAACGCCGCCGACAAGAGCGCGCTCGTCAACCTGATCATGGCGCGCACGGGGAAAAGCCGGGCCGAAGCCGAGCAGATCGCCGATAACTATGCGCAGGCCTACGACCAGGCGGTCGCGAAGTACCAGGCCTTGAAGCAGCAGGCCGAGCAGCGGGCGCGCGAGGCCGGCGAACTCGCGGCCAGGAAGCTCAGCCAGGCCGCCTGGGCCGCGGCGGCGCTGCTGTTGCTGGGCATGATCGTCTCGGGGCTGGCCGGTTTCGCCGGATGGCGCAGCAACCCGGATCGGGACGTGGCCCGCGTCTGAACCTGTCCCGCCCGCCGGCCGCCGCTGCCGGCGGGCGATCTCCTGGGGGAGGGAGCCGATGTTTTCCAGCTTGAGGAAATGGCAGAACGTGGCGCGATTCTCCGCGTCGCGCCTGGGCGACTACGCGAACCTCGCGGCCGTCGAACTCGAGATCGCCCGGCAGCGCTTCCTGCGCGACCTGATGCTCTATTCGCTGCTGGGGCTCAGCGCGATGTTCGGGCTGGCCTTCGTCTGCGTGGCCGTGATCGTGAGCGCGGCGAGCACGCCCTATCTGATCGAAACCACCTGGGCGGTGGCCGGCTTCTGGGTGCTGGTGGGCCTGGGCGCGTTCGTGGCGGTGCGCCGGCGCGATGCGGCCGGCACCTTCCAGGCGCTGCAGGACACCTGGCAGCGCGATATCGAAGCGATCCGGGAGAGCCTGCGATGAGTTCCCGATCCGATTCCGGAAGCCGCCCGCTGGCCCGGCGCGAAGCCCTGCTTGCCGGCATGGCGCGATCCCGCGCGCGCCTGCTGCAAGCCAACGATACGATCGCGGCCGCGCGGCGCCTGTCGCCGGGCGGTCGCGCCGCGAGCCCCGTCGTCAGGCGCTCCGGCATCGACGGCGCGGCCGTGGCGACCGTTGCCGTCCTGCTCGCCGGCGCGCTGGTGCTGCGTCCGGGGCGCCTGCTGCGGCTCGCCATGCGCGCCGGGCTGAGCGGCGCGATCGAGCGCATCATGCGTGATGCGCTGGCCGGGCGACGGGGGCGCGAATCGAGCCGCGACTGACGACATCCACTTCCTGACGAAATGTAAGACTGTTGCGTCGTCGATTCGATATCGATGATTCGAGCCGTGTTTTCCAGCGGAAATCCACGAAAACCGGCTCGAAATCGCCAAAACCGCATCCGGGCGCCGCGCCGCGCCCGTCTCCATCCCCTCCCGCCTCGCCCCCGATCCAGTGCATGCGCGCACCGCTTTCGTGCCGGAACTGTTTCACTTCTGGACATAGCAAAAAGCTTTGCAAGACACACTAAAACGATATTTCTCAATTTTTTTCGGCTTCGCTAAATTTGCTTCACATCAAAGCGGACCGGCCCGGAAGGGCTTGCCGCGGCACCGGCGCCAAGCTCGCCGCGCATTCGAAATTGATTCGGATATCGAAACAGGAACGGATTCGGGGCAGGGTGGCGGCAGCGATGCCGGCTGATGATCGCAGGGGTCCGGGCGAGCCCTGGACCGGACCAGCGCGGTTGCCCGCGCACGCAAGGAGACACCATCGTGAGCACCCCGGAGCGCAATGCGTCCCCGTTGATTGAGAAACACACGATCGGCTACGTGCCGCCCGAGGACCGCCACGGCAAGGTGCGCGACCTGTTCACGCTCTGGTTCGGCGGCAATATCGCGCCGCTGCCGATCGTGACCGGCGCGCTCGGCGTGCAGATCTTCCACCTGAACCTGTTGTGGGGCATCGTCGCGATCATCGTCGGCCAGGCGGTGGGCGGCGTGCTGATGGCGCTGCACTCGGCGCAGGGCCCGCAGATGGGCATCCCGCAGATGATCCAGAGCCGCGCGCAGTTCGGCTCCTGGGGCGCGCTGCTGGTCACCGTGATCGCCGGCGTGATGTACGTCGGCTTCTTCGCCTCGAATATCGTGCTGGCCGGCAAGTCGCTGCACGGCATCTCCTCGGCGGTGCCGCTGCCGGTGGGCATCGTGATCGGCGCGCTGGGCTCGGGCCTGATCGGCATCATCGGCTACCGCTTCATCCACATCCTCAACCGGATCGGCACCTGGGTGCTGGGCATCGGCATCGTGGTGGGCTTCTGGTACATCTTCACGCACGTCGGCACCGCCGATTTCCTGACGCGCGGCGGCTTCAACTTCGCCGGCTGGCTGGCCACCGTGTCGCTCTCGGCGCTCTGGCAGATCGCCTTCGCCCCCTACGTCTCCGACTATTCGCGCTACCTGCCGGCCGACGTGAAGGTGTCCTCGACCTTCTGGGCCACCTACCTGGGCTGCACCATCGGCTCGTCGCTGGCCTTCGTGTTCGGCGCGGTCGCGGTGCTGGCCGTGGCGCCGGGCGTCGATACGATGGACGCCGTCAAGCAGGCCACCGGCCCGTTCGGTTCGCTGATGCTGGTGCTGTTCCTGCTCAGCGTGATCAGCCACAACGCGCTGAACCTGTACGGCGCGGTGCTGTCCTCGATCACCTCGATCCAGACCTTCGCCTGGCGCTGGATTCCCACCGCCCGCGCGCGCGCCGTGTTCTCGATCGTGATCCTGGCCGCCTGCTGCTACTTCGCGATCGGCGTGTCGACCAACTTCGTGTCGAGCCTGGTGGACCTGGTGCTCGCGCTGCTGGTGGTGCTGGTGCCCTGGACGGCGATCAACCTGATCGACTTCTACGTGATCCACAAGGGCGACTACGACATCCAGTCGATCTTCCGCGTGGACGGCGGCATCTACGGCCGCTTCAACCCGCAGGCGCTGATCGCCTACGCGGTGGGCATCCTGGTGCAGATCCCGTTCATGAACACGCCGATGTACGCGGGCCCGGTGCCGGGTTACCTGGACGGCGCGGACCTGTCCTGGGTGATCGGGCTGGTGCTGACCTCGCCGCTGTACTACTGGCTGGCCACGCGCGACACGGCGTATCGCCGCCGCCAGGCCGATGCGCGGGCAACCGCCGGCGCGGCGCGCTGAGCGAGGATGCGTTGAAAGAGGAAGGGCCCGTGCACGATGCACGGGCCCGCAATGAAAAAGCCGCGTGGACCGAAAGGCCCACGCGGCTTTGTCGTTGTAGGGGAGATGCGGGCCGGCTCAGGCCTGCGCGCCGCTGGCCGAACGCTTGTCGAACAGGTAGTGCGCGACGCCCCATTCGCGGCCGTGCCGATAACCGAACAGCCCGGCCACCGCCATGTAGAACATGCGCCAGCGTTGGAACACGATCGGCGCGTCGTCCTCGCCGAAGGTCTCGCGCAGGATCGGCAGCAGTTGTTCGTGGGCCGCGTCGAGCGAGGCCAGCCAATGGTTGGCGGTGCGCTG
Source organism: Burkholderia sp. Cy-637 (assembly GCF_011753175.1). Lineage (NCBI taxonomy): Bacteria > Pseudomonadati > Pseudomonadota > Betaproteobacteria > Burkholderiales > Burkholderiaceae > Burkholderia > Burkholderia sp. Cy-637. The sequence continues at coordinate 24,155 of NZ_VWWC01000004.1, forward strand.
GTAGTGCGTGCCGTCGAGCCACCATTGCTTCTCGACGCGCAGGTGATCCTGGAAGCGCAGCAGCAGGTCGGCCGAGGGCATGGTGCCGCCGCCGAAGAAGTGTCGCGACATCCAGTCGTTGCCGTCCTGCGCCGTGAAGTGATACGCGATCAGGCGGTGCGCGAACAGGTGTACGAACAGCTTGCCGTCGTCGCTCATCCAGTGCGAGATCTTCGCGAGCAGCGCGCGATAGTTCTTCATGTGCTCGAAGTTCTCGATCGACAGCACGCGGTCGAAGCCGGCGTCGCCGGCGGCGAATTCATAGGTGGCCACGTCCCCGATGACGATCTTCAGGTTGGTGATGCCGCGCGCGGCGGCGCGCTGCTCGATGAATTCGCGTTGCCGCGCCGAGCTGGTGAGCCCGACCACCTGCGACTGGCGATAGCGCTCGGCCAGCCACAGCGATTGCGCGCCCCAGCCGCAGCCGATATCGAGGATGCGCTGGCCGTCCACCAGCTCCGCGCGCTCGCCGTACAACTCGAGCATCGCGTCCTCGGCATGCGCGAGCGTGTCCTCGCCCTGCGGGAAGTAGCAGCAGGACTGCTTCATGCGCGGGCCCAGATAGGCCTCGAAGAAGCTGGCCGGCATGTCGTGCAGCTCGCGGCTGGTGGTCTGCGCGTCGGCGATCAGCGGGGCGCGGTTCAGCTCCTCGACGAAGGCGTTCAGCGCGTCGATGCGCGCCACGTCGTCGTCGACATGCTCGGCGCGCAGCTTCTGCCACAGCAGCGCGCTGATGCCGCCGCGGATCACCGAGTCGGAGATTCGCCCGCGCTCGCAATAGCGGATGAACCAGCCATCGGTGTCGGTGACGGACTTCGAGTCGAAGGTGGTCGCAGTCATGATCGTGGGCTCCGTTCGTAGGAATCGTTATGGTCGGCCGCCGGCGGCGGTCGCGGGATGGAGGAGGCAGGCGCGTCTCTCGGGCACGCCGGATATCTGGCCCCGAATCGGCATCGCCGGGGCGGCGAAGAGGCGGTTACGTGCGTTTGCAGCATGACGCGACAGCGGCGCCGCGAGCGGTTCGCGGCGATCGTCAGGAGCACTCAGGTTGCGGTGCGAAAAAAAATCGACCGCGGCAAACGCGGGGAAGGGCAAGGAGGGACAGGTCGGAGACAGGCCGCACGCCATCGGCGTGCTCGTCGCGCGGTTTGCATCGTGGGAAATGAAAACGCTACGCATCGCCTCTCCTGGCGGATGAATGCTTCCATTTTCATTAAGTCGGGCCGCAGGTCAATACGGGGGAATGCCCAGCCAGAAACGACAGGATTCGCGCGCGGCGTTGAGCGCGATGAAACGCCGACGGGCGCCGGCAGGCCCCGGCCGGCGCGACTGCCAGCACTGCCATCGACTGCCACGATGCGGCCCGGCTGGCGGTTTTCGCCCGGCGGCCGCGCCGGCGCGGCCCGGCGCGATCAACAAAATCAAGGGCTTGCGACAGGCCCGGACGGCGCGGCACATCTGGCACGCGACTTGTGTAGGGGAGCGCAGTTCATGTGCCCGCGTCAGCGCGGGCGATCGATTCCCCGAGGTCCGTCTTGCCCGATCGTTCCATGCTTTCTCGTCTCCCCGGTTTGTCGCCAAGCCGGTCCCGCTTTCCAGCCGCTGCATCCGATCCCCTGGCGGGAGGGCGCGGATGACCATCGCCCTGATCCTCGGCGCGCTGGTGGGCGCGGTGCTCGGCCTGACCGGCGCGGGCGGCGGCATCCTCGCGGTGCCGGCCCTGGTGGCCGGGCTCGGCTGGACCATCCAGCAGGCTACGCCGGTGGCCCTGATCGCGGTGGCGGGCAGCGCCGCGATCGGCGCGCTGGAAGCGTTCCGGCGCCGGCTGGTGCGCTACCGCGCGGCGCTCCTGATGGCCGCCGCCGGCGTGCCGGCCACCTCGCTGGGCGTGCGCGCGGCCCAGGCGCTGCCGCAGCGGCTGCTGCTGGCGTTGTTCGCGGTGGTGATGCTGGTGGTGGCGGCGCGGCTCTGGCGGCAGGTGCGCGCCGGCCGCGCCGAGGTGGTCGATCATTCGCCGCTGTGCGTCGGCCATATGAATCCCGACACCGGGCGCCTGGCCTGGACGCCGGCCACCGCCGCCGCGCTGGCGAGCACCGGCGCCGTCACCGGGCTGATGACGGGCCTGCTCGGCGTGGGCGGCGGCTTCATCATCGTGCCGATGCTGCGCAAGCTGACCGACGTGCCGATGCACGGCGTGGTCGCCACCTCGCTGATGGTGATCGCGCTGGTGGGCACCGGCGGCATCGCCTCGACGATCGCGCATGGCACGCCGGTGCCGGTGGAGGTGGCGCTCTGGTTCAGCGCGACCACGGCGGCCGGGATGGTGGCGGGGCGCCTGGCTTCGCGGCGGCTCGCGGCGCGCCATGTGCAGACGGGTTTCGCCGTGGTGCTGACGCTGGTGGCGGCCGGCTTGCTGGCCAAGGCGGCGTTCGGCGCCTGAGGGCGGGCGGCGGGCGCGTGCCGGCTTGGGCCAAGCGCGCGCCGCCGCTGTATGATGCCGTCCCACGGGGGAACCATGGGACGGCCGAGATTGAAGGCGCGGCCCGGGGTTCGAGGCAGGAACCATCACAATTCAAACGACCAACGGGCCAATGAAATTCTGGCTGATCAACGGGAAGGCCGAATCGATCCGATTCGGCGACGACAGCTTGGGAATCGAATCGCGTCGCCGCGTGCGCATTGCCGTCGGCGACGCCTTGTTTCTCGGCAACGGCATGGGCCATATCGAGCCGATGCTCTATGTGGTCGAGGCCGTGGAGATGAAGGAGCGCGACGCGGCGCCGGAGCTGCCGGAAGACTTCGCGCTGGGCTATCAGTTGCCGATCGAGGATGAGGCCAAGGTCTATCGCTATCGCTTCGAACTCGGGCGCAAGCTGGGGCTCGATCATCCGCTCGAACTCGACGATTTCCTCTACAGCCTCAGCTTCGTCAAGCGCCTGGAGGCACCGGAACGGCATTTCCGTTTTCCGTTCCGCGAGATTCCCCAGGTCGACGCCGACGTGCTGCTCAACAATCGCATCTTCGTCTCGCGCACGGCCTTCTATTCGCTCTATTACGCCTTGCCGGCGCGCACGCGCATCGAGTTCGACCATCGCGAGGCATTGAACCCGTCCCGGCAGGCCAGCTACCGGGCGCGGCTCGAACGGCTGATCGGCTTCGTGGAGGCGCGCATCCTGCCGGTCGGCGAGATGCTGGTGGAGGCCGCCGCGCAGTGGCGGGAACTGGGCGCCGCCGAGCGCATCGGCACCTTCGACGCCGTGCATTTCGCCGACGAGGACACGCGCGGCAGCGCATCGGCGGGCCGCCAGTTGCGCGCCTTCGAGGCGTTGTTCGCCGAGCTCGAGCCGCTGCCCGATGACGCCGCGAACCCTAACCGGATCGTGCTCGAGTCGCTGGACGATCTGCAGCGGCTGCCGCCGAGCTATCTCGACATCGACCTCGGCCCGGTCGACGGCGGTTTTCTCGCGCAACTGATGGCCTTCGTCTCCAGCGACGGCAATCGCACCAGCGAACTGAGCTTCGAACGGACCTTCGCCGCACGATGAAACGAATCGATCTGCTGAAACGCCTGCGCGCCGTCAAACACACGCTCGCGGATGCCGCTGTCTGGAGCACCCACGCGGCGGTGGACACGGACCAGGATTCCTATGTCTTCGAATTCCTGTGTTTCCTGAACCTGTGCGCCGAGCTCGAGGTCGGTCACGAACTCGAGGTGGTAACGCGCAAGAAGAAGGCGGTGTGGCCCAAGAGGCCGGCGCTCAAGTGCAATTTTTCCTACGCGAGGATCACGCCGAAGGCCGGCGGCGCGCACGAATACGATCTCAACCCCGGCATCAAGATCAGCGACCGCTACGGCAAGCTGCGCGCGCCCGATATCTCGATCACGGAAAAGACCGGCGATGCGACGCCGGCCTTCGGGCAGGTCACCGCGATCTGGGACGCGAAGTTCTCCGAGCGAGCCGGCTCGCCGATCGGCGACACCAACGTCAGCGACTTCCTCTACACGGCGCAGCAGCTCGGCTTCCCGCGCGTGCCGCCGGGGCCGTTCCACGGCGTGGGTAGCGGCGTTTATGCGCGCTCGGGGCTGATCACCAACGCGCAGCCGTCGAGCGAACCGGACCAGGTCTATGTGGATCACGGCATGCACGAGGTCAGCGGGTTTCCGCTGGCAATCGCGATGCGGCCGGCGTATCCGGCGGCGGTGACTGCCGGGGCGGCGGTGGCGCCGCCGGCCCCCGTTGCGAATCCTGCCGCTGCTGCCCTCATGGCTCTCGGTGGTGGCGCGGTGGCTGCCGCTGCCGTTGCACCGGCTGCGGCGATGGCGGCGCCGTCGTCCGCCGGTGCGGTGGCGCCCGCGGCGGTAGCTGCTGCGCCGTCGTCTGCCGGTGCGGCGGTGCCCACGGCTGCTGCTGCGCCATCGTCCGCCGGTGCGGCGGTGCCCGCGGTGGCGGCTGCGCCATCATCCACCAGTGCGGTGGCGCCTGCTGCTGCTGCTGCGTCATCGTCCGCCGGTGCGGCAGTGCCCACGGCGGCAGCGCCGGCGCCCTCGTCGCCGGCCTCGACCTAGGCGTCCTCGGTCGACTTCGAGGCTGCCGCCACGGGCGCGGCCGTTGCCGCCGGCGGCGCCCCCGATACGCGTCGCACCAGGATCGCGGCCAGCAGCGGCGCGATCGCGAATACCGCGAACAGCCAGGCGGCCGCCTGCCGCGCGCCGTCCAGGCCACCCGGCTCGGTGAAGCCGCCGAGATTCGCGACCAGCCCGGCCAGCGCCGAGCCGATCGCCGTCGCGTAAAGCTGGACCGTGGTGAGCGAGGCGGAAGCGAGGTCTTCCTGGCCGGCGGGCGCGCGCGTCAGCACCTGGGTGAGCAGATGCGGCCAGCCCATCCCGACGCCGAGCCCGACCGCCACCAGCGCGCCGCACAGCGCCGCCATGCCCGCGCCGGCGGCCAGCAGGCCCGGCACCGGCATCAGCAGCGCGAGCGCGAGCAAGGCCAGCGCGACCAGCACCGGCCCGCCGCGCATCAGCACACGCGCCGCGCGCGGGCCGCGGCCCGAGCCGACCAGCGAGCCGATCGACCAGCCGGCCGCCATCAGGGCGCTCAGGTAGCCGGCCAGCAGCGGCGGCTGGGCATGGATCGTCTGCAGGAAATACGGCACGAAGATCTCGGTGGTCACGCCGATCCCGAGCAGGCTCATGCAGGCGTAGATCGCGCCGAGCGGCTGGCGCAGCGAATAGGCGCCGCTCGGCAGCAGTCTCACGCGCGGGTCGCGCTCCAGGCGCGCGATCCAGAGCGTGAGCGCGACGCCGACGGCGATGCCGGCCACGTTCGCCGCGGCGCTGCGCGACAGGCTCGCCACCGACACCACCAGCACCGAGGCGGCCAGCAGCAGGATCCGGCCGAGCGCGGCGGGCGCGGCCGGGACGCGTTGCGTCTGTCGTGCCGGCAGTTGCGCGATCACGATCAGGGCCAGCAGGGCCGCGATCGGCAGCAGGGCGAGGAAGGCCAGCCGCCAGTGGCCCGATTCGGCGAACAGGCCGCCGATCGCCGGGCCGCAGAGCGTGGCGATGCCCCACATGCCCGACACCATGCCCATGCCGCGCGACCAGAGCCGCGGCGCGAACACGATGCGGATCAGCGCGTAGCTGAGCGCGACCAGGATCCCGCCGCCGAAACCCTGCGCCACGCGCCCGGCCAGCATCCAGGGCATGTCGCGCGCGGCCGCGCAGGCCAGCGTGCCGGCGCAGAACACCGCCAGCGCGACCAGGTAGGCGGCGCGCGGCCCGACCCGGGCCAGCAGGTTGGTCGACAAGGGCGCGCCGACGATCGAGGCCGCCATGAACAGCGTGGTGTTCCAGGCGTAGTACTCGAGGCCGCCGATCTCGTGCACGACCGAAGGCAGGATGGTGGTGGCGAGGTAGATGTTGATCGCGTGCAGCGCGACGCCGCCGGCCAGCGCGATCGAGCGCAGGCCGTTGCGGCCGGACAGCAGCTCGCCCCAGGAGGAGGTGGTGGTGGCCGGGCTCATCTCGCGGCCCGCCGGGCTGGACGGTGGAGAACCGGAAATAGAAGGGAACGGGGCATGACAATCTCCCAGGCATTTTGTAAGAATCGCGCACATGATTTGCCTTGGTGGGCCAGTTAGTCAAGAATTCCCTTGTTTTATTCGGGTGAATATTGCGCTGGCTCCGATTGTTTCCCTGCTTTGAACAAGCCCCCTGATTGACAAGCGATCGATGGACGAATCCTTTCCGCAGTCCGCGCTGCCTGTTTCCGAGCGCGTGCTGAACGTATTGAAACGCCGCGGCCCGCAGCAATCGGCCGAGTTGGGCGCCTGCCTCGGCACCACCTCGGAGGCCGCGCGTCAGCAGTTGAAGAAGCTGGAGGCGGAGGGCCTGGTGGCGGCCGAGAACGTGCCGCAGGGCGTCGGGCGGCCGGCGCGGGTCTGGCGGCTCACGGCGCTCGGGCACGGGCATTTCCCCGACGCGCATGCGGACATGACGGTCGACCTGATCCGCATCATCCGCGGCACGCTGGGCGAGCCCACGCTCGACCTGCTGATCCGCGCGCGCGAGGCCGAGACGCGTGAGAGTTATGCGCGCGCGCTGGCGGGCGTGACCGGGCTCGAGGCGCGCCTCGCGAAGCTGGCCGAGCTGCGCGATCGCGAGGGGTATTTCGCGGAATGGGCGCGCGCCGAGGACGGCGACGGCTGGCTGCTGATCGAAAACCATTGTCCGATCTGCGCGGCGGCCACCGCCTGCCAGGGGTTCTGCCGCTCGGAGCTGGAGATCTTTCGCGAGATGCTCGGCGACGCGGCCTCGATCGAGCGCGTCGAGCATGTGCCGGCAGGCGCGCGGCGCTGCGTCTATCGCGTGCGGGAGCGGGCCGCCGCCTGAGCGAGGTCGGGCGTTCGACGTTCGATCTCGCCGCGACGCCGACGAAAAAAAGCCGAAGGCGCGGCACGCCTTCGGCACTGAAATCCCGGACCGGCGGCCGGGCTCGCTCTGAAGCCTGTGTGAAGCCTGGGTCTGAAGCCCGTGTCTGAAGCCGTCGCGCCGGCCTAGAAGCGCACGAACTCGAAGTCGGCCGAGGTGCCTGCCGCCTGGCTGGCGAGATCGGACAGCGCGATCTTCCTGACCACCGACTCGTTCCACGGGTTGGTGTAATAGACCATGTTGCCGGGCACGTCGACGCGGATCACCGCGAAGGCATGGCCGTCGCCCTTGGACCAGTCGCCGTGCCGGTCGGGCTTGCCGCCGAACACCATCGCCACGCGCGAGCCGAGCTCGTCGGCGTGCTGGCCGAGGAAGCCGACGATGTCCTGGCTGCTGCTGTCGCGATCGGCCAGGCGCGCATGCGTGCCGTAGCCGCCGGCCAGCACCGCCATCACCTTGTTGGTCGGCAGCGAGCCCTTGGCCGGGTCGAGATGGAAATACTGGAACATCGCGCCGACGATGGCGGCCGCCGCCGGATCGCCGGTGCCGTATTGGTCGAGGCTGTCGGCTGCGAGCGTGTAGGTGCGCGACGGATCGCCGGGCAGGCTGACGCTGTAGCGGTCGCGGCCGAGCTGGCGCACGGCGCGATGCAGGATGTCCTTGCCGGTCGGCGTGGTCGAGAAGGCCTTGACCACCGAGATGCCGACGCAGTCGCCCTCGTGCTTCTGCACCAGGTTGATGCCGATCGGCGCCGCGATCGACGCGCCGGGCAGCGTGCTCGGGTCCCAGGGGCCCGATTGCAGCGCGTTGCCGGCGGCCGCGTCGCGTTGCAGCGCGCGAATGCTGCCGGCCGCGCTGAAGCTGCCGTCGCCGAGCGAGGCGACGATGTTGCGGGTGTCGGTGACCAGCGCGTCGCGGGCGCTGCCGTCGCGCTTGAGCGCGGCGAGGAACAGCGCCGAGGCGCGCGTGAGCTCGGTGCGCTGGGCAGGGTCGGACAGCGCCGCGGGGCTGTGCTGCAGCACCTCCAGCAGGCGGCGGTAATTGCGCTCGACGTCGCTCAGGTGGGGGGCCGGCTCGGCGCCGGCCGGCAGGCTGGCGAGCAGGGCCATCGTGCCGGCCAGGCAGGCGCCGAGCAGGGCGCCGGCGAGCCGGCGGCGGGCGGTGCTGCGCGTAGGGTCCATGAAACTGCGCTCCGAAGCGGGGGAGACGTCGGGGATGACGCTCCGTTCAGAGGCAGAACGCCCGGCGGGGCGTGCTTATTCCGTCGATCGACAGGCGGCCCGGCGGCGCCGGGCGAGGTTCAGCGCGCGGCCTCGATCGGCGTCACGTTCGGCAGCAGCGCGGCCTGCCCGCGCCAGGTGCCGTCGGCATCGCTCAGTTGCCAGACCGTCACGCCCTCGATCCAGAAGCGCTCGCCCGACTTGGCGATGCGGATGCCGCGATAGTTGTCGACATAACCGTGCGCGCCCACCTGATCGAGGAAGGCCTGGCGCTCGCTGCGCTCGGGCGCCTCGGCCGACAGGCGCGAGGGCAGCGAGGTCAGCTCCTGCCAGTCGTAGCCGAAGATGGCCTGCGCGCGCCGGTTGCCGTAGACGAACACCGGATCGGCCTCGGTGTTGTGCGCGAGGATGCCGAATGGGGCGCTTTCGTAGAGCCAGGCCGCGCGCGCCTCGGCGGGCACGCTGTCGGGCACCAGCGGCTTGCCGAGCAGGCGGCGATAGCTGTCGGCCAGGAGGGCGAAGAATTCGGGATCGGTACTGCGCGACAGCGGGGCGGGGGTGGGCTGGGTCATACCTGTGAGGCGACGGGGCGTGGATGGATGAAACCGGCGCGCCCGGAGCGGGCGCGAGGCGGCGAAGCTCGGGGCATTGTAGGCGACAAACGCGCGCCGCGTCGGCGCCGTGCCCGAGCTTGGCGGGGACGACGCGAAGCGGCGTCGCGCGGTGCGATCCGTTATGATCGAAAGCCCTTTTTGCCCGGCCCGACCATGTCCTTTTCTCCCCGCGCCTACCTGTTCGACTTCGACCTGACGCTCGCCGATTCGAGCGATGCGATCTGTTTCTGCGCCGCGGCGGCGCTGACCGACATGGGGCAGGCGGTGCCCCCGCGCGAGCGCATCGAGGACTCGATCGGGCTGACGCTCGAGCAGACCTTCGCCTTCCTGACCGGCAACCAGGATGCGGCGCTGGCCGCCAGCTACCGGAGCCGCTTCGTCGCGCATGCCGACCGGGTGATGGTGGGCATGACGCGCTTCTACCCGGACGCGGTCGCGCTGCTGGCCGAGCTGCATGCGCGGCGGATCCCGGTCGCGATCGTCTCGACCAAGTACCGCTACCGGATCGAGCAGATCCTGCGCCATCTCGATCTCGCCCAGCTGGTGACGGTGATCGTCGGCCACGAGGATGTCGGCCGGCACAAGCCCGATCCCGAAGGCTTGCTCAAAGCGCTGGACCTGCTCGGCGTGAAGGCCGACGAGGCGATCTACGTCGGCGATCACACGGCCGACCAGCAGGCCGCGGCGGCGGCCGGCACGCGTTTCGTCGGGGCGGTGACGGGGAAGATCTCGAGCGCGCAATGGCGCGAGCGCGGGTGCCGCGCGATCGAGCGGGAGCTGGGGGAGGTGTTGGAGATGGGGGCGGAGGGCTGAGCCGGATTCCGATCGCGATGTTGCGCAGCTGTCCACGGTCCATGGACAGTGGACAGCTGCGATGTGCTTGTTCTGGATTCGTCAAGTTGGCCGATTGACTCGAGCGAGCCGTGCCATTTCCCCTCGAAACCACGAAGTCCACGTTCCGAGCCTCGACGCCAAACAGAAAAAATTTTGAGGTCTGAACGACGCAATCCCTGCTTTTTCGGCCTGGTGAAGCTTGCAATACTCGCTGCAACGCCGGAAACCAAGCGATTCCCGCAGCACGCTCCGGCGGACCGTACCTGAGCCGATCCAGGTACCGACGAAGCGCGTCCGCCAGAGACGCGCTCGCAAGACGGCGCGCCTCGTCCGGGCGCGCGCCGGCACACGGAGACAAGCGAATGTCGACTCACCCCGCGATACCCCTGGGGGCGGCCCGGCCGTCCGCCGACGCGACCTTCCGGCGGGCAGCCTGGCGCTTCATGCCGCTGCTGTTCATCTGCTACGTGGTCGCCTACCTCGATCGCGTCAACGTCGGCTTCGCGAAGCTGCAGATGCTCGGCGACCTGCATTTCAGCGAGGCGGTGTACGGCTTCGGCGCGGGCCTGTTCTTCGTCGGCTACTTCTTCTTCGAGGTGCCCAGCAACCTGCTGCTGCACCGGCTCGGCGCGCGCCGCTGGATCGCGCGGATCATGGTGAGCTGGGCGGTGCTCTCGCTGGTGACGGCCTGGGTCACCACGCCCACCATGTTCTACGTGGTGCGCTTCCTGCTCGGCGTGGCCGAGGCCGGCTTCTTCCCCGGCATGATCCTCTACCTGACCTACTGGTTCCCCTCGCACCGGCGCGGCAAGATGGTGGCCGTGCTGATGGCCGGCAATCCCGTGTCGGGCATCGTCGGCGGGCCGCTGTCGGGCTACATCATGCATGCCTTCAACGGCGCGGCCGGCCATGCCGGCTGGCAGTGGCTGTTCGTGGTGGAGGCGCTGCCGGCGGTCGTGCTGGGCGTGGTGATCTATTTCTTCCTCGACGATCGCGTCGAGCAGTCCAAGTGGCTCAGCGAGCACGAGAAGGCCGTGATCGCCGACGAGGTGGGCAGCGATGCCGCCGTGCGCACGCACGGCTCGGTTGGCGCGGTATTCGGCTCGGCGCGCGTCTGGCTGCTGTGCCTGATCCTGTTCGGGATCGTGATGGGCTCCTACGCGATCGGTTTCTGGCAGCCCACCATCATCCGCAATTCGGGCGTGGCCGACCCGTTCATGGTCGGGCTGCTGACCGTGATCCCCTATGCCTGCGCGCTGGTGGCGATGCTGCTGGTGGGCCGCCACGCCGATCGCACCCGCGAGCGCCGCTGGCACGTCGGCGCGCCGGCGCTGCTGGCCGCCGCCGGCTTCTGCCTGTGCGCGTTCGGCGGCAATTCGCTGATGCTGGCGATGATCGGCCTGACGCTGGCCACGGTCGGCGTGATCTGCGCGCTGCCGATGTTCTGGGCGCTGCCCACCTCGTTCCTCGGCGGCACGGGCGCCGCCGCCGGCATCGCGTTGATCAACTCGACCGGCAACCTGGCCGGCTTCGTCAGCCCCGCCGCGATCGGCTGGCTCAAGACGCAGACCCACACGCTGTCCTCGGGCCTCTATCTGGTGGCCGGCACGCTGACGCTGTCCGCGCTGCTGATCGTCGTCTTCCTGCCCGCGCGGATCGTCAACCGATGAAAGCATCGCGCCAGCCGCGCCGCGCCGGCCCCGTTCCCGATCTCCAGGAAATCCAGGCATGAACGCTTCTTCCCTCCCTCGCCTGCGCGGCGTCCTCGCGCCCGTGCTCACGCCGTTTCGCGAGGATCTCGCGCCCGACGCCGAGGCCTTCGTCGAACACTGCCGCTGGCTCGTCGCGAGCGGCGCGGGCCTGGCGATCTTCGGCACCAATTCGGAGGCGAACTCGCTGTCGGTGGGCGAGCGCATCGAGCTGACCGAGGCGCTGCTCGCGGCCGGCGTGCCCGCCGCGCGGATGATGCCGGGCACCGGCACCTCGGCCCTGCCCGACACGGTGCGGCTCACGCGGCACGCGGTGCGGGCCGGCGCGGCCGGCGTGCTGATGCTGCCGCCGTTCTTCTACAAGCCGCTCGGCGAGGACGGCCTGTTCGCCTACTACTCGGAGGTGATCGAGCGGGTAGGCGACGCGCGGCTCGCGCTGTACCTCTATCACATCCCCGCGCTGTCGGGCGTGCCGATCACGCTGGCGCTGATCGAGCGGCTGCTGCGCCGCTACCCGAACACGATCGCCGGCGTGAAGGATTCCTCGGGCGACTGGGACAACACGCGCGCGATGATCGAGCGCTTCGCGGCCGACGGCCTGGATATCTTCCCGGCCAGCGAGGCCCTGCTCGGCGCGGCGCTGCCGATCGGCGGCGCGGGCTGCATCAGCGCGACCGCCAACCTGAATCCGGCCGCCATCGCGCGGCTCTGCGCGCTGGGCGGCGATGGCGGTGCCGAGGCGCAGGCGCAGCAACAGGCGGTGACGGCGATCCGCCAGATCTTCCAGTCGCGGCCGATGATTCCGGCGATGAAGGCCACGCTCGCGCACCGGCGCGGCGCCGAGCGCTGGCGCATCGTGCGCCCGCCCCTGACGGCCCTCGACGCAGCGGCCGCCGCGCAGTTGCAGGCCGAGCTCGACGCGGCCGGCTTCGCGATGCCGGGCGTGGCGCCCGCGCAGCGGGCCTGAGCGCGCGAGACGAAACACGCAGCACTCCAAAGGAGGCGCGAGCCCTTCGAGGCCCGCGCCACAGGCAACACCAGCGACACCAGCAAGGAACACATGATGGACGATCGATCCTCCGAGCAGACGAAGCGCAACCCAGGCGACGACGAAGCCACCGGCATGAAGCGCGGCCTCACCTCATACGGCGACGCCGGTTTTTCGCTGTTCCTGCGCAAGGCCTTCATCAAGGGCGCGGGCTATACCGACCAGGCGCTCGACCGTCCCGTGATCGGCATCGTCAACACCGGCAGCGGCTTCAATGCCTGCCACGGCAACATGCCCCAGCTGATCGAGGCGGTGAAGCGCGGCGTGATGCTGGCCGGCGGCCTGCCGGTCGACTTCCCGACCATCTCGATCCACGAGAGCTTCGCCTCGCCGACCTCGATGTACCTGCGCAACCTGATGTCGATGGACACCGAGGAGATGATCCGCGCGCAGCCGATGGACGCGGTGGTGCTGATCGGCGGCTGCGACAAGACCGTGCCCGCGCAACTGATGGGCGCCGCCTCGGCCGGGATCCCGGCGATCCAGCTGGTGACGGGCGCGATGCTGACCGGCTCGCATCGCGGCGAGCGGGTGGGCGCCTGCACCGATTGCCGTCGCTACTGGGCGAAGTTCCGCGCCAGCGAGATCGACGAGCCGGAGGTGGCCGACGTCAACAACCAGTTGGTGGCGAGCGTGGGCACCTGCTCGGTGATGGGCACCGCCAGCACCATGGCCTGCATCGCCGAGGCGCTCGGCATGACGGTGCCCGGCGCGGCCACGCCGCCCGCGGTGACCGCCGACCGGATCCGCGCGGCCGAGGAAACCGGCACGGCGGCCGTGAAGCTGGCGGCCGAGCGGCTCACCATCGACCGCGTGCTGACGCCGAAGGCCTTCGACAACGCGCTGCGCGTGCTGCTGGCGATCGGCGGCTCGACCAATGCGATCGTGCACCTGGCCGCGATCGCCGGGCGCCTCGGCCATCGCATCGACCTGGACGCGCTCGACGGCATGGGCCGCGAGACGCCGGTGCTGCTCGACCTCAAGCCCACCGGGCAGCACTACATGGAGGACTTCCACAAGGCCGGCGGCGTGGCCACCCTGCTGCGCGAGCTCAAGCCGCTGCTGCACCTCGATGCGCTGACGGTGACCGGCGAGACGCTCGGCGAGCGGATCGAGGCGAGCGGCGCCGGCTTCGAGCAGGAGGTGGTGCGCCCCTTCGCGCGGCCGATCTATCCGCAGGGCGGGCTGGCGGTGCTGCGCGGCAACCTCGCGCCGGGCGGCGCGATCATCAAGCAGTCGGCCGCCGATCCGCGGCTGATGGAGCACGAAGGGCGCGCGGTGGTGTTCGAGAGCATCGAGGACCTGGTGGCGCGGATCGACGACGAGGCGCTCGACGTGAGCGCCGACGACGTGCTGGTGCTCAAGCGGATCGGGCCGCTGGGCGCGCCGGGCATGCCCGAGGCCGGCTACATCCCGATCCCGCGCAAGCTCGCGCGGGCCGGCGTGAAGGACATGGTGCGGATCTCGGACGGCCGCATGAGCGGCACCGCGTTCGGCACCATCGTGCTGCACGTGACGCCCGAATCGGCGATCGGCGGCCCGCTGGCCCATGTGCGCAACGGCGATCGGATCCGCCTGAGCGTGGCGCGGCGCGAAGTGTCGGTGCTGGTATCCGACCAGGAACTCGCGCGGCGCGCGGCCGAGACGCCGATCGAGCGGCCGAGCGCCGAGCGCGGTTATCGCAAGCTGTTCCTGCAGACGGTCACGCAGGCCGACGAAGGCGTCGACTTCGATTTCCTGCGCGCCGCGAGCCTGCAGGCCGGGGCCAAGGAGCGCGACCCGCGATGAGCCGGCCGGAACGTCCCCATGTGCTGCGGATCGGCGAATTCCCGGCCGAGCTGCAGCAGGCGATCGACGCCGAGCTGCAATGCCACGTCGAGGCGGACCTGGCGCACGACGCGGCGCTCGCCGGCCGGATCCGCGCGATCGTCACGCGCAGCCAGTATCCCGTCGCGCCGGCCTGGCTCGAGCGTCTGCCGGCGCTGCGCATCATCGCCACCTCGGGCGTCGGCTACGACGCGATTCCGCTGGCGGCGGCGCGCGAGCACGGCGTGGTGGTCAGCAATACGCCGGGCGTGCTCGACGCGGCCGTCGCGGAGCTGGCGGTCGGCCTGCTGCTGGCGCTGCTGCGCGAGATTCCGGCGATGGACCGCCACGTGCGCTCCTCCGACTGGACGCGCGCGGCCTATCCCCTGACCACGGGGCTGGCCGGCAAGCGCGTCGGCATCGTCGGGCTCGGGCGCATCGGCGCCGAGATCGCGAAGCGGCTCGCGCCGTTCGGCGTCGAACTCGCCTATTGCGGCCGCGAGCCGAAGCCGGTGCCTTATCTCCACTTTCGCGAGGCGGCGGCGCTGGCGCGGCACGCCGAGATCCTGATCGTCAGTTGCCCCGGCGGCGCGGCCACGCATCGCATGATCGATGCCGACGTGCTGGAGAGCCTCGGCCCCGTGGGTTATCTCGTCAACGTCTCGCGCGGCTCGGTGGTCGACGAGGCCGCGCTGGCCCGCGCCCTGGCGCGCGGCACGATACGCGGCGCGGCGCTCGACGTGTTCGAGGCCGAGCCGCTGGCGGATTCGCCGCTGATGTCGATGCCCAACGTGGTGCTGGCGCCGCATGCGGGTTCGGCCACGCACGAGACGCGCCGCACCATGCTGCGGCTGATGCTCGACAACGTGCATCGCGTGCTGGCGGGGGAGGCGCCGCTGACGCCGGTGTGATGCGCGCGTGTCGATGTCGACGGCTCAGTCACCGCCGTCGCGTTCGGGACTGAACAACTCGGCCGCTTCGTGCGCGAAGGCCTGCGCGAGCGGCAGGCGCGGCGTGTGTCGCGCGATGATCATGCCGATGCGCCTGACCGGCGCGCGATCGGGCAGGGCGATCCGCGCGATCGCCAGGCCGCTGGTCCACAGCGAGGGCCAGTCCGGCAGCAGCGACACGCCGAGCCCCTTGTCGACCAGCGCCGCGATCGCCAGCAGGCCGTCGATCTCCAGGCGCTGCCTCGGATGCAGGTCGTGGTCGCGCAGGTAGCGCTCGACCAGTTGGCCGCCGAGCACGCTGCGGTCGTAGCGGATGAAGGGCTCGGCGCGCAGCAGCTCGTGCGCGTCGCGCCCCGCCATGCTTGCGGGCGCAACCACCACCAGCGGTTCCTCGGTGAGAATGCGCCATTCGCAGGTCTTGGGGATGGTGAACTGCGGCTCGACGACGATCGCGATATCCAGCTCCCCCGTGCCCACCTTCCTGCACAACTCCACCGAGGCGCCGGGTTCGACGAAGATCCGGAAGCCCGGATAAGCCGCGTAGACACGCTGCAGCAGCGAAGGCAGCAGGCTGACCATCGCCGAGACGAACACGCCCACGCGCAGTTCGCCGAGCTCGGTGCGGCCGTCCTGCGCGACCGCCTGCATGTCGCGCACCGAGCGCAGCACCGCATGCGCGCTGTCGATGATCTTCAGGCCCTCGGCGGTCGGCACCACGCGCCGGCCCGAGCGGCGCACCAGTTGCGCGCCGAGCGCTTCCTCCAGCGAATGGATGCGCGCCGACACCGCCGTTGCGGTCAGGTCGAGCCGGCGCGCGGCCTCGGCGATCGAACCGCATTCCAGCACCGCGACGAAGCTCTGCACGTAACGAATGTCCATGGCGCATTGTAGGGGCGGGGCGGAACCGCTTCCATCGGTGCCAGTGCTGACGCGCGGGTTCGCGCGGGCCGCGACCGGAACCGGTTCGCCCGGCTATCGCGATGGAGGCCGCGTTTACCGGCGCCATTCAGCCTGCCGTCGATGATCGCGTTTATCTTTAATCGAATCGTGATCAATTGCCATAAATAAAAGAATCCGCATTGGCAGCGCAATCGACGCGAAATGGAATGGATTCGTTCCTGCCGCGCCATAAGCGACAAGGCGATGCGGCCGGTATTTCATGCCGCTTCAGCGGCATGCGGCGGTCATTTTGTTAATGGAAGGTTTCAACGAAAGAAGTATCGAAAATAATTCGCAATCTCCAAGAAAATATTCTGTAATATGTCCGACACTTCCGCGGGCTGCACGAGAATCCGGCCGACACAATCGGTACGCATCGCTGCCGCGGCACCATCGACGTTTCGATCCATCGAGGGGTATCAGATGACGATGCAAGCAAGCGGCCAATCCCCGGTTTCCTCCGTCCGCCCGCCGCCTTCCGGCACCTCGTAGCCAGCGCGCCCGCTTCGCGCGCCCGGCCCGCGCAAGATACTTAGTTTCACTAATCAAGGCATCGCAGTCTCGCACTGCGTGACGGCATCGTCGTGCCGCCGCGCGGCGCCTGGTCGTACCTGCCGTACCCGCGACCCGCCCGGGCGCGGTTCCAACCTAACCGTAGCAAGAGGTGAACACATGCAGACAGCACGCAAGGCATTGCCGCTCGCATTGAGCATCGCACTGGGTCTCGGCATGGTGCATGGCGTCGCGGCACAGTCGAAGCCCGGCAACCCGCAGGCCGAGAACCTGCGCGAGAGCCTGACGCGCGGCGTGGCCAAGCCCGCCGCCGGCGGCGAGGCCGCGCCGAGCAGCACCGGCGCGGTGTCGGTCACGCTCGCGAATCCGGCTTACCGCGTGAAGAAGACCGCCTCGACGCCCGAGGCGACCGCCCGCGATTTCCTGGCCACGCAGGCCGGGCAGCTCGGCCTGGACGCGACCGCGCTGGCCGGCCTCGAGCTGGTGTCGCAGCGCCAGGACCCGGATTTCACGGTGGTGCGGCTGCGGCAGGTGGCGGCGGGGCTGCCCGTCTACGGCAGCGAGATCGCCGTGACGATCGGCAAGGACGGCAGCGTGCTGTACGTCGCCAGCAATGCGATCGGCGGCGTGGCGCCCAAGGCGTCCAAGACGCAGGCGGTGGACCAGCAGCAGGCGCTCGATCGCGCGCGCAGCTATCTCGGCATCGGCGAGCTGCGCAACGCCGAGGCGCAACTGGTGGCGTTCCGCGACGCGGCCGGCACGCACACGGCCTGGAAGGTGCGCGGCCGGCCCGACGGCGGCCCGAAGGGCGATTGGGAACTGCTGATCGACGCGACCAGCGGCGAGGTGCTGCGCGCCGAGGACAAGGCTTTCTACGCCGTCGACGGCTCGGGTTACGTGTTCCGCCCCGATCCGCTGTCCTCCACCAAGAGCAGCTACGGCAGCACCGGCTACAAGGACAACAACAACGCCGATTCCACCCAGTTGACCGCCGCGCGCGTGCGCGTGACGCTGAAGGACCTGAAGCAATCGGGCGCGAGCTATTCGCTGTCGGGACCGTTCGCCTCCTGTGTCGACTTCGATGCGCCGCGCGACAACGCCTGCCCGGTGCAGTCCTCGCCGGCCTTCGAGTTCACGCGCGGCAACCTCTATTTCGAGGCCGTCAACGCCTATTACCACATCGATACCTTCCTGCGCTACGTGAACCAGACGCTGGGCATCAAGGCGCTGCCCTACCAGTACACGGGCGGCGTGCAGTTCGATCCGCATGGCGAATCGGGCGACGACAACTCGGCCTATTCGTCGGGCAGCGGCCAGCTGACCTTCGGCCAGGGCGGCGTGGACGACGCCGAGGACGCCGACGTGGTGATCCACGAACTGGGCCACGGCATCCACGACTGGATCACCAACGGCGGGCTGTCGCAATCGGAAGGCCTGTCGGAAGGCGTGGGCGACTACCTGGCGGCCGGCTACAGCCGCGACTTCAACCAGTGGAGCCCGTCCGACGCGCAGTACAACTGGGTCTACAACTGGGACGGCCACAACGAATTCTGGCCGGGCCGCGTGACCAACTACAACGTCGGCCGCACCTATGCGCAGATCCGCAGCTCCGAGATCCACACGGCCGGCCAGTACTGGGCCTCGTGCAATCTGGTGGCGCGCGACGCGATCGGCGGCCAGGCGATGGACAAGGCCTTCCTGAAGGGCCTGTCGATGACCAACGGCTCGACCAACCAGAAGGCGGCCGCGCAGGCCGTGATCACGGCGGCCTCGGCGCTCGGCTACAGCAGCACGCAGATCAACGCGATCGCGAACGCCTACAACAAGAGCTGCACCTACGCCGTGACGGTGCCGCAGAAATCCTGAGGATCGCCTGGCCGGCGCGTGCCGCGCGACCCGCGGCGCGCGCCGATTTCTCGACATCATGACCCTTGACGGGACGACCATGCCTCTACCGAAACCGAAACACCTGGCGCTCGCGCTGTGCGGCGCGCTGTTCGCGGCCGCGGCGCACGCGGCGCCGGTCTGGATCACGCTCGGCGATCCGGCCTTCCAGCAGCTCCGGCAGCTCGATGCCGGCGCGGCCTCGCTCTACAGCACCACGCTTTCCGCCGGCAAGACCGCCGACGGCGCCGCGCACGAGGAGACCGTGCATATCGCGCGCGTCGACGACGCCGTGCTCGGCGAGCTCGCCTACGCCGTGCATCACGGGCGCGGCCACGGGCCCGGCTTCATCGTGCACGATTCCTTCGACGCGGCGCGGCGCGCGTTGCAGCCGGCGCCGCAGGCCAAGCAGGCCGCCGCCGCCGACGACGCCGACTTCGCGCTCGCCAGCGCCCAGCCGATCGCGGTATGGGTCCAGCAACTGCAGGCCAGCAACATCGTCAGCACCATCACGGCGCTCTCGACCAACTTCACCAATCGCTACTACACCACCTCGCATGGCGTGGCCGCCTCGAACTGGCTGGCCCAGCAATGGAAGCAACTGGCCGGCTCGCGCGGGGACATCACGGTCGAGCAGTTCACGCACAGCAAGTGGGCGCAGAAGTCGGTGATCCTGACGATCCAGGGCAGCGACCCGTCGGCGGGCACGGTGGTGCTGGGCGGCCACCTCGATTCGACGGTCGGCCGGACCTCGGAGAACACGCGCGCGCCGGGCGCCGACGACGATGCTTCCGGCATCGCCAGCCTGACCGAGGCGCTGCGCGTGATGCTGGCCAACAACTACAAGCCGAAGCGCACCATCAAGTTCATCGGCTACTCGGCCGAGGAAGCCGGCCTGCTGGGCTCGAACGAGATCGCGAAGCAGTTCCGCGCGCAGAACGTCAACGTGGTGGGCGTGTTGCAGCTCGACATGACGAACTACAAGGGCGACGCCAAGGATATCTACCTGATCACCGACTACACGAACGCCGCGCAGAACAGCTATCTGCAGACGCTCGCGAAGACCTACCTGCCGGAGCTCTCGGTGGGAACCTCGGTGTGCGGCTATGCGTGCTCGGATCATGCCTCGTGGACCGCGCAGGGCTATCGCGCCTCGTTCCCGTTCGAGGCCGACCAGAACGACAGCCCGTATATCCATACCGTCAACGACACGCTGGCGAACTCGGACCGGCAGGCGAACCACGCGCTGAAGTTCGGCAAGCTGGCGCTGGCCTATGCGGTGGACCTGGGCGACGGCGCGGCGGTGGCGAAACGCTGAGGCAGGCGGCGGCGCGGCCTCCGGGCCGCTGCCTGCCGGCGGCATGGCGCGGGTAGACAAGTGTGTGACGTTTTCGTGACGCTTCGGATCGCGAAGCGTCTGCACAATCGACGCTGCCGCAGCGATCCCCAGGAGCCCTCCATGCCGAAATCCGTCCGGCGCCTTGCCGCCGCCAGCCTCGCCCTGTTCGCCTTCGCCGCCTCGGCGGGCGCCACCGACCTGGCGCACTGGCCGCCCGAGGCGGCGCGCAAGCTCGACGCGATGATCGCCGCCCACGCCAATCGCGGCGACTACGCGGTATTCGACGCCGACAACACCACCTACCGCTACGACCTGGAGGAATCGCTGCTCCCCTACCTGGAGCAGAACGGGCGGCTCACGCGCGAGACGCTCGATCCCTCGCTGAAGCTGATCCCCTTCAAGGACACGCCCGACTACCGCGAATCGCTGACCAGCTACTAC
The DNA here is from genome assembly GCF_011753175.1 of Burkholderia sp. Cy-637. NCBI lineage: Bacteria > Pseudomonadati > Pseudomonadota > Betaproteobacteria > Burkholderiales > Burkholderiaceae > Burkholderia > Burkholderia sp. Cy-637. The sequence continues at coordinate 44,425 of NZ_VWWC01000004.1, forward strand.
TACCGGCTCTGCGAGATCGACGACCTGGTCTGCTATCCCTGGATCGCCCAGGCCTTCTCGGGGCTGTCGCTGGCCGAGCTGAAGACGCAGATCGACGCCATGCTGGCCACGCGCAAGCCGATCCCGATCCGCTACTGGAGCGGCGACAAGGTGGAGGAGGGCACGGTCGAGCCGCCGCGCTTCTTCACCGGCATGCAGGAGCTGTACAACAAGCTGCGCGAGAACGGCATCACCGTCTACGTGATGACGGCCGCGCACGAGGAACTCACGCGCATGGTGGTGGCGGATCCGAAATACGGCTACAACGTCAAGCCGCAGAACGTGATCGGCGTGACCACGCTGCTGCGCGATCCGCAAACGCAGGCGCTGACCACCTCGCGGATCCAGATCCGCAAGGGCGACTACGACGAGATGCGCAACCGCTCGCTGGTGATCACCCCCTACCTGATGAACCCGATGACCTGGTACGAGGGCAAGCTCGGCTCGATCGTCGGTTATATCGACCAATGGAAGAAGCCGGTGCTGGTGGCCGGCGATACGCCGATATCCGATGGCTACATGCTGCTCAATGCCACCGACGTCGAACATGGCGGCGTGCGCGTCTGGGTCGACAAGAAGGACAAGAACCTGAAGGAGATGCGGCGCTGGCGGACGGAAGCGGCGGCGCGGCAGAAGGCGCTCGGGCAGCGCGTGACGGCCGATCGCAACTGGATCGAGGTGAAGCCCGACGCGATCCAATAGGCCCGCGCGCCACGACAAGGCGCCTGCTCCCCATCCTTCCCGCTTCACCTGCAAGCGCCGGCATGCCGGCGCTTGTTCGCTTCATCACCTTCCCCATCGATATCACCGGCCTGCCCAGGCCGCGTCGCCACTTCGTTCGTTTCGATTTGGTAACCGTAAAAATATACTTTGACAGGTTACTAATGGCGATGCTACGTTACGCCCACGGTTGATCGACATGACCCGGGAAGAGCCCCGCATCGGGCTGGGCGCCCCTCGTTTCCTCACTTTCAGAAGGCAGACATCACCATGACTACCGCGGTCGAAATCGTCCAGAACTTCTACGCGGCGCTGGAGCGCGGCGACGCGCCTCAGGCGCTCGCGCTGATGGCCGACGACATCGAATGGACCACGATGTGGCATTACCAGGTGAAGGAGCGCGGGCCGCAGGCGGTGGCCGAGGGCTTGCTGGCGCCGTTGATGGCCGAGTGGTCGAGCTTCCGGATCGCGCCCACCGAATTCGTGAACGAGGGCGAGACGGTGGTGTCGATCGGGCGCTTTGTCGGCACGCATGGCGCGACCGGCAAGACCGCCGATGCGGGTTACGCGCATGTCTGGACGGTGCGGAGCGGCCGGATCGCGCGTTTCCGCCAGTACATCGACACCAAGGCCGTGGCTGACGCACGCATCTGATCCGATCGACACGATCGGGACCGCTGGATTGCAATCTATTTGCTTAGGAGTATGGATGAACAAGAATCGAACGCCGCTGAAGCTGCTGGCCCGGCTCGGCGCAATGCTGGCGGCCGGTGCATTGGCCGGCGTGCTCGGCACCTCCGCTGCCTCGGCCGAGCCCGCCACGACGCCCTCGGATGCCTCGACCACCACCTACCACCGCGCCGAGGTGGACGGCGTCGGCGTGTTCTATCGCGAGGCGGGGCCGAAGGATGCGCCGGTGGTCGTGATGCTGCACGGCTATCCGTCGTCGTCGAAGCAGTACGCATCGCTGATCCCGCTGCTGGCGACGCGCTACCACGTGATCGCGCCGGACTACCCCGGCTTCGGCGAAAGCGATGCACCGCCGCCGTCGCGCTATACCTATACATTCGATCACCTGGCCGAAACCACCAATGCCCTGCTCGAACAACTCAAGCTCGGCCGCTACACGCTGCTGATGCAGGACTATGGCGGCCCGGTGGGCTTTCGCATCGCCGAGGCGCATCCCGAGCGCGTGCGTGCCCTGGTGATCCAGAACGCGAATGCCTACCAGGAAGGGCTCGGCAAGAACTGGCAGGCGATCGCCGGCTACTGGGCCGATCGCGACGCGCATCCCGAGGTGCTCGACAACTTCACCTCCTTCGTGCTGACCCGCAACCGTCACATCATCGGCAGCCCGCATCCCGAGCGCTACGATCCGCAGGCCTGGCTCGACGAATACGCCTTCCTGTCGAAGCCGGGCGAGCGCGAGATCCAGGGCGAGCTGATCTACGACTACCGCAACAATGTCGCCGCCTACCCGCGCTGGCAGGCCTGGCTGCGCGAGCACCGGCCGCCTGCCCTGGTGATGTGGGGCCGCTACGATCCCTCGTTCCTGGTGCCGGGCGCGCTGGCCTATCGGCGCGACCTGCCCGATGCGCAGATCCATGTGCTCGACGCGGGCCATTTCGCGACCGACGAGCAGGTCGATCGGATCGCCCAGCTGACGCTGGCCTTCCTCGATACGCTCAAGGACTGAAGCCGGGACGCCCGGCGCTTTCGCCCTGCTCGATTTTCTCCTACAGTAACGGGGCCCCGGCGACCGCGCGCCGGGGGAGCCCGCAACATCGACAACAACGAAGAGAGAGCAGAGGCGATGAATACCAGCAAGCGTGGCGACCACCTGTTCGCCGCCGGATTGCTGAAGGCAATCCGGGACGTGGCGGACATGATGATCCGCTCGAAGATCGGCGATACCAGCGAGGGGCGCGTGCTGCATGCCAGCGTCGCCTCCCTGCAGCGCAGCCTGACGGGCGGCGCCTTCGATACCACCGTCAACCGGGGCCGGATCGTGACCGGCTCGGATCCACACTCGGTCGCCTTCGGCCGTGCCAGCCGCGATTTCACCCAGTCGATGAGCAGCCTGGTGTTCGTCCTCGAGCACCGGCGCGATCTGGGCTCGGAGAAGGACCAGGCCAAGCGCAACGAGCTGGTGATGCAGGCCGCCAGGCTGGTGACCGACGCCAAGCTGTACGCGGAACTGGCTGTGAAGCGGATGTTCGATGCCGCGATCGATCCCGAGGTGCTCAAGCAGATCACCCAGGGCGCCGGCGACAAGCCGCGCGATACCGAGATCGCGAACGCGCGTTCCGCGCTGCAGCAGGTACGCGGGGCGATCCTGGCCGGCATCGGCAAGATGTGAGCGCGCCGGCGGCCGGCGCCCGCGCCGGCCGTTCCAGGCACGCGCTTGCGGGCTTCAGGCCGCCACGCGCGCGGCCTGCGCCGCCAGCGAAAGCCGGATCCCCTCGGCATACGGCGTCTTGCGGATCGGCCCGATCAGCTTCTGCAGGGCCGTGTCGTCGAGGATCAACGGCTCCGTCATCAGGTAGTTCATCTCCACCAGCTCGCGCATCATCGGGCTGAACAGCCCCAGCACGCGCAGCATGGTCTTGTTCGCCACGCGCAGCTTCAGCTTGCGGCCGGTCTGCCGCTCGATCTCGTCGAGCAGGACGCGCTGGCTGGTGGTGCCCGCGCCGGCCAGGTGCCAGATCCGGCCATAGGCGGCGGGCGTGTCGAGCAGCCGTTCCACCACCGGCCCCACGTCGGGCACGAACACGAATTCGTGGTCGCGATCGAGCGGGCCCAGCAGCTCGGCGGTGCCGCCCTCGACGGCCGCGCGGATCGCGCCGTGCAGCATGCTGGCCGTCACGCCCGGGCCGTAGAAGTCCGGCAGGCGCAGCACGGTCGCCTCGATGCGGCCCTCGGCGTGCGCCTCCATCAGCAGGTCCTCCTGCGCCTTGCGCATCCTGCCCTTGAACGTGTGCGGCTCGCGTGGATGATCCTCGCGCACCGGGTTGGCCTGCGCCCGTCCATAGGGGTAGACGGTGCCGATCAGCACGATGCGCTTGACGCCGGCCGCCACCGCGCCGTCGATGGTCTTGCGCATCAGGGCGGGATGCAGTTCGAACTGCCAATAATTGACGCCGACCAGGTAGACCAGGGTGTCGATGCCCGCCGCGGCGGCCTCGATCGAGCCCGGCGCATCCGGATCCCAGGTGGCGATCTCGGCGAGCGGGTCGTCGCCGAAGCCGGCTTGCAGGGCTGCGGCGTTGCGGCCGACCACGCGATAGGGACGCTGCGAGGCGCGCAGCGCGGCGGCGATGCTTTGGCCGATGGCACCGGCGGCGCCGAACAGGGCGATTTTCGACATATCGAGGCTCCTTGTTGTCGGCGGCCCGGTGCCGCCTTCGATGCCTTGCAGTGTGGTCTTCCCGCGCCTGAATGAAAATTGGCTAATATCGTGGCTCATCCATACATAAATGCATATCATGAGCGACGCTGAAGCGGGCCGGGCGGCAAGCCGCGAGCCCAACTGGGAGTGGTACCGCAGCTTCCTGCAGGTGCTCGACACCGGCTCGCTGTCGGCGGCGGGGCGCGCGATGGGCCTCGCCCAGCCCACCGTCGGCCGCCATGTCGAGAGCCTGGAGGCCGCGCTGGGCCTCACGCTGTTCACGCGCTCGGTGGACGGCTACGCGCCCACCGACGCCGCGCGCGAGCTGCAGCCGCACGCGGCGGCCATCGCCGCCTCGGCGGCCGCGCTGCGGCGCGCCGCGAGCGGCCATGGCGACGGCGTGCGCGGCACGGTGCGGATCACTGCCAGCGAGGTGGTGAGCGTCGAGGTGCTGCCGCCGATGCTGGCCGCGCTGCGCGATGCGCATCCGGCGCTGCGCATCGAGCTGATGCTGTCGAACCGCGTCGACGACCTGCTGCACCGCGAGGCCGACATCGCCGTGCGCATGTTCCGGCCGGAGCAGGCCGCGCTGCTGGTGCGCCGCGCCGGCAGCATCGAGATCGGCCTGCATGCGCACCGGGCCTACCTCGCGCGGCATGGCACGCCGCGCACGATGGCCGAGCTGTCGCGCCACACGCTGATCGGCTTCGATCGCGAGACGGCCTTCGTGCGTTCCCTGAGCCACCGCATCGCGCCGCTCACGCGCGAGGATTTCGCGCTGCGCACCGACAGCGATCTCGCGCAACTGGCGGCGATCCGCGCCGGCTTCGGCATCGGCCTGTGCCAGGTGGCGCTGGGCGCGCGCGATCCCGAGCTGGTGCGCCTGCTGCCGCGCGCGATCTCGCTGACGCTGGACACCTGGGTGGCGATGCACGAGGACCTGCGGCGCAGCGCGCGCTGCATGGCGGTGTTCACGGCGCTGGCCGAGGGCCTGGGCCGATACGCGCGCGGCACGGCCTGAACCGGCGGCGCCGCATGGCGGCGATCCGGCGAGCCTGCCGGAATCCGCGGCCTGGCGCATGATGCGTCATGGCCCGGCAGCGTGGTCCGACACTTACAGGCTGTCAGTTCGCCGTCCGCGCCGCGCGGGACTGCGATGTCATGCGAAGCTGGCGCGCGGGCGGTTGTTCTTGCTACGCTAGCCCCGCTGGCCCGGCCGGTGCGAGGCGCGCCGATCCGCCCCCCCAACGCCTGCCGGGGCCGCGCCGGATTCGATGAGGACATGCGTCGGGAACACGACGCTCATGAAAGGAGACATGCGATGTGGTTCGTCGGAAAGAGCGAGCTTCTCTCGCTGATTGAAAAGAATTGCCTGGAAGACGTGATGCCCGCGTTCAGCGATCATCGGGCGCTGCGCAAGAACGCCGTGGTCTATCGTCCCGACGAACGCAGCGACTACGTCTACCTGCTCAAGGTCGGCCACCTGCGGCTCTACCGCATCACCGAGGACGGCCAGGAGATCACGCTGTCCTTCATCAAGGCCGGCATGATCTTCGGCGACGGCGACGTGCTCAACGAAGCCGGCTACTCGCACTACGCGCAGACGCTCACCGACTGCCGGATCTGCTACATCAACAAGGCGAATTTCCGCGACCTGCTCGATCGCTACCCGGTGATCAGCCGCTTCGTGCTGCGCAGCCACCACCAGCGCTGGCAGGAGGCGCAGCGCCTGATCGAGAACCTCTCGCTGCACGACGTGCGCAAGCGCCTGGTCAACATTCTGTCGATGTTCGCCGGCCAGATCGGCAGCCCCTTCGTCCACGAGGGCAGCGGCGGCGCGCTGCTGATCGACCTGCCGATCGCGCAGGACAAGCTGGCGGACTTCATCGGCACCTCGCGCGAGTCGGTCAACCGGCACCTGAGCGACCTGAAGGCCGAGGGCCTGGTCGACACGCACCAGCGCAAGATCGTGCTCACGCCGCTGTTCGTCTCGCGCCACCTGTCCGAGCTGGACCTGCCGGCCATGCCGCCGGTCGCGGCCGGCGCCGCACTGGCGAAGCCGGCCTATCGCGACGAGATCAAGCCCAGCTCAGCCAACGCTTGAGACGCGTTCGCGCCCGGCCAGCGCCTGCCTGAGCGCCGCCACGCCGCTCGCGGCGCTGGACAGCACCGGCACGCGCAGCGTGCCGAGCGAGGGCTGCAGCCGCGCCATCGACACCTGCGCGAGCACGATCACGTCCACCTGCTCGGCCAGTTCCAGGATGGTCTGCTTGAGGATCGCGTCGTGGCCCACGGTGTCGCCGGCCAGCAGCGCCTCGAAGGCGGCTTCCGCGACGCGCTCCACCACCCGCGCCTCGCGCGCGGCCTGCTGCGCCTTCTTGCGGATCAGGCGCACGGTCGGCTCGAGCGTGGTCCGCACGGTGGCCAGCACGCCGATGCGCGGCCCGATGCGGCTGGCTTCGTCGGCCATCGCCTCGTCGATCTTCGCGATCGGCGTGTCGATCATGCCGCGCAGCACGTCCACCGCCTCGCCCACCGAGGAGCAGGCGTTCAGGATGTAGTCCGCGCCCATGGCCTGCGCGTTCGCCATGTAGGTATAGAGGCGCGCGGTGACGGCCGGCGTCAGGTGGCCGGCGGCGCGCACGTCGTTGAGCAGGCTGTCGTCGACGATGTTGATCATGCGCGCGTCGGGAAGCTGCTGCCTGAACTGGTCCTTGAGCGGCTGCACCGTGACGGGGCCGGTATGGATGACGACGATGGTGGTCATGTTGTCTGCGATTCCCTTGAATGATCGATATGCCGGGTGCGTGGCTCAGGCCGTGGCGGCCGCCATCACCCGTTCCTGGCTGGCCTCGTCGCGCGCGAAATCGCCGGTCACGCGGCCTTCGCGCACCACCAGGATCCGGTCGCTGATGGCCAGCACTTCCTGCAGGTCCGAGGAGATCGCGATGATCGCCACCCCCTGTTCCGCGAGGCGCGCCAGCAGCGCGTGCACCTCGGCCTTGGCGCCGATGTCGATGCCGCGCGTGGGCTCGTCGACGATCAACAGGCGCGGCCGGCGCGCCAGCCATTTCGCCAGCACCACCTTCTGCTGGTTGCCGCCGCTCAGGTTGACCACCTTCTGCTCGATCGACGGCGTCTTCACGCCGAGCTCGCGCACGAACTCGCGGCAGCGCCGCGCTTCCTCGGCATGCCTGACGAACTGCCAGGGCGAATAGGATTCGAGATGCGTGAGGCTGAAGTTCTCGCGGATGCTCATGCCGGCCACCAGGCCCTGGCCCTTGCGATCCTCGGTGGCGAAGCCGATGCCGTGCGCGATCGCGTCGTGCGGGCCGCGGATCGCGACGGGCCTGCCCGCCACGCGAACCTCGCCCGAGGCGGGGCGCATGCCGAAGATCATTTCCATGATCTCGGTGCGCCCGGCGCCCACCAGCCCGGCGATGCCGAGGATCTCGCCGCGATGCACGCGAAACGACACGTCGCGCACCCAGCCGGGCGCGCCCTTGCGCGAGCGCATCGACAGGCCTTCGACCTCGAGCACCACCTCGCGCGTCGCGTGGGAGGCCGATTTCGAGTAGAGCTCGTCCAGCTCGCGATCCACCATCTTGCGCACCAGCCAGGCCCGGTCCACCGCGGCCATCGGCGCGTCGGCCACGGTGCTGCCGTCGCGCAGCACGGTGACGCGATCGGCCAGCTCGAACAGTTCCTCGAGCCGGTGCGAGATATAGACGATGCCGATCTCCCGCGCGCGCAGCCTGGCGATCAGCTCGAGCAGCAGGCGCGTCTCGTGATGGCTCAGCGAGGCGGTGGGCTCGTCCATGATCAGGATGCGGGGCTGGCAGGACACGGCCTTGGCGATCTCCACCATCTGCTTCTGGCCCACGCTGAGCTCGCCCACCAGCCGGCGCGGGTCGATCGTCATGCCGATGCCGGCCAGCAGTTCGCGCGCCTCGCGGTTCATGCGCGCGCGATCGACGAAGCCGAGGCGGTTGAGCGGTTCGCGGGCGAGGAAGATGTTCTCGGCGATGCTCAGGTTGTCGACCACCGACAGCTCCTGGTAGATGATGCCGATGCCCAGCGCGCGCGCATGATGGCTGTCGGCCAGCACCACCGGGCGGCCCTCGACGGCGATCGTGCCGCCAGCGTCGGGCTGCAGCACGCCGGTCAGGATCTTCATCAGGGTGCTCTTGCCGGCGCCGTTCTCCCCGGCCAGCGCCAGCACCTCGCCGCGCGAGACGTGCAGGCTCACCTGGTCGAGCGCGCGCACGCCGGGGAAGGTCTTCGAGATCCGGCTGACTTCGAGGTAGGGTGTCATCGGCTGCCTCGCGCCCGGCGCTCGCGGCGGGCACGGGCTGCCGCCCGCGCCGCGTGCCTCGTGTTTGCCGGCTGCCCGTGAGCTCGCATCGGGTTCATTTGCTGTAGCTGCCGAGGTTGTCCCTGGTCACCACCGTCACGCCCGTGTCGATGTCCTTGGCGCCGGCCTCGGTGCCTTGTATCTGCGCATACAGGTGCTCGACCGCGAGACGGCCCATGGTCACCGGCCGCTGCACGATGATCCCCTGGATCAGGCCATCCTTCACGCCCTTGACGGTATCGGGCAGGTCGTCGAAGGCCAGTACCTCGAGCTTGCCCTTCTGCGCGCCGAACTCGCGCGTGGCCAGCACCTTGGCGACGGCCGGGCCGCCCACCTGGCTGACGCCGAAGATGCCCTTCAGTTGCGGATGGGCGCGCAGCGTGGTCTCGACCACCGAGACGCCGCGTGCGAGATCGTCGTCGGTGCCCTGCGTCTCGACGATCCTGATGCCGGGATACTTGGCCAGCTCCTGCTTGATGCCGGCGATGCGCTCGTTGAGGTTCACGGCGCCGAGCTGGCCGGTGATGATCGCCACCTCGCCGCTGCTGCCGATCGCACGCGCCATGGTGGCCGCCATGGTCGCGCCGGCCGCGACGTTGCTGGTGCCGATGTACATCGAGCGCCCGCTGTTGGGCGAATCCGAATCGTAGGTCAGCACCTTGATGCCGTTGCGCTGCGCCTGCCGGATCACGCTCTCCACCGACTTCGGCTCGTTCACCGAGATCGCGATGCCGTCGACGTGCCGCGCCATCAGGTCCTCGATGATGCGCACCTGGGTCGAGCCCTGGGTGTTCTGCGGCACCACCCACTGGTACTGCACGCCGAGCTTGTCGGCCGCGCCCTTGGCGCCGGTGTTGCAGTCGTCGAAGAAGGGCACGGCGACCTTCGGGATCACGGCGATCGAGATGGATTTCGCATCCTTGGCCGCGGCCGCCTGCGCGGCCAGGCCGCCCAGCGCGGAAGCCGCGAGGAGGATGCCCAGGCCCTTGGCCAGGGTGGTGCGAAGCAGACCGGATTTGCTCATGGTGTGTCGAGAAGGAGGGAAGGGACGTTCAGGGATGCGCGACCGAATTCATCGCGCCTTGCGGCGCAGCCGCCAGATATCGATGCTGACCGCGATCAGGATCACGCAGCCGGTGATGGTTTGTTGTGCGTAGGTATCGATGTTGAGCAGCACCACGCCGTTGGCGATGATGCCGGCCAGCGCGGCGCCGATCACCGCGCCTTCCACGCTGCCGATGCCGCCCGACAGGCTGGCGCCGCCGATCGCGGCGGCCGCGATCACGTCGAGCTCGGCGCCGAAGCCGGCGGCCGGCTCGGCCGACACGAAGCGCGAGAAGCTGATCACGCCGGCCAGCGCCGCGATGGTGCCCGACAGCAGGTAGACCAGGAACTTGACGCGCCGCGTGCGCACGCCGCTCAGGTGGGCGGCCGTCTCGTTGCCGCCGGTGGCGTAGACGTGCCGGCCGAAGCGGGTCCGGCGCATGATCACGGCGAAGCAGGCGGCCAGCGCGGCCATCACGATCACCGGGAACGGGATGAAGCCGAGGTAGCCCTGGCCGAGGAAGGTGAAGCCGTCGGGCACGTCCGGCGTGACCGGCACGCCCTTGGTGATGATGTACATCAGGCCGCGGCCGATGCTGAGCGTGCCGAGCGTGGCGATGAAGGGCGGCAGCTCGATGCGCGTCACCAGCAGGCCGTTCACGGCGCCGGCCAGCATGCCCGTCACCAGCCCCGCCGCCACCGCCGCGAGGCTGCCCAGGCCGTGCTGGAAGGCCAGCGCGGTGACCAGCGAGGACAGCCCCATCACCGAGCCGACCGACAGGTCGATGCCGCCCGTCACGATCACCAGCATCATGCCGATCGCCATGATGGCCGTGAGCGAGAAGGAGCGGAACACGCCCATCAGGTTGTTGGTGGTGAGGAAGTACGGCGAGAACAGGCTGATCAGCACGCCGACCGCGATCAGCACCGCGAGGATGTTGAATTCGCGTACCCCGAGGCAGGCGCGCAGCAGGGCCGGCAGGCGCGCTTCGCGATGGGTGTCGAGGTGGCTGGGAATGGCTTTCAACGCGGGTCTCCTGGATCGTGCACGGCTGTCGTTCGTCGATGCGGCAAGCATACGAGCAGGTCCGAACGGGAAACTGTGACGCCCGTCATACAAGCGGATCGGGGTTGTCCCGGAGGCGAGGGGCGCCAGGCGCGGGCCGGGCCGCGCGCGATCCCGACAAGCCGGGCCGGGCTATGACGGACGTCACAGATTTGCGGCGGCTTCCCTCGCTAAGCTCTGCGAAGCGGCGAACGCGTGGGCGCTCGCCATGTGACCCCGATCTGAAGGAGAGCAGCAGATGACGAAGCGCGTGATAGTGACCGGCGGCAGCGGCCTGGCCGGGAAATGGGTGGTCGAGAACCTGGTCGAGCACGGCCATGAGGTGATGAACCTGGATCGCGTGCCGATGCCCAAGCGCACCGCGCGCACGCTGATCACCGACATCACCGATGCCGGCCAGGTGTTCAACGCGCTGGCCTCGAGCACGGCGCCGGTGGAGTTCGCCGATGACCTGGAGCCGAAGCCGATCGACGCGATCGTCCACTTCGCCGCGATCCCCCGCATCATGGTGACCCCCGACAACGAGGTGTACCGCATCAACGTGATGGGCACCTACAACATCCTCGACGCGGCCGCGAAGCTGGGGATCCGCAAGGTGATCCTGGCCTCCAGCGAGACCACCTACGGCGTGGTGTTCGCCCATCGCCACCGCGATCCGGCCTATTTCCCGCTGGACGAGGACTACCCCGTCGATCCGATGGACAGCTACGCGACCTCGAAGGTGGTCAACGAGGTGACCGCCAAGGCCTTCCAGGCACGCACCGGCGCCGACATCTACTGCTTTCGGATCGGCAACGTGCTCGACCCCGAGGACTACGCGAAATTCCCGGGCTGGCTGAAGGACCCGGCCCTGCGCAAGCGCATCGCCTGGAGCTATATCGACGGGCGCGACCTGGCCGAGGCCTGCCGGCTCGCGATCGAGACCGACGGGCTCGGCTTCGAGATCATGAACGTGGCGGCCGACGACGTGTCCTCGGACCTGCCGAGCCGCGTGCTGCTGGAGCGCTATTACCCGGGCGTGCCGGTCAACAAGCCGATCGGCGAGTTCCAGACGCTGCTGAGCAACGACAAGCTCAAGCGCCTGCTGGGCTGGCGCCAGCAGCATCAATGGCGCGAGGAAGTGAAGCGCTTCGCCTGAGCGGCCCGGGCCGTGCCGCCGTCATCGTCGTGACAACAAGCTGTCGTAATCTCGACACTTTTTACGGGCGAGCCCTCGCCCCTTCCGACGATGTCGATCACGGTTGATTTTCCCGCGCCGGTGCGCGACTGGATCCTGCAGAACCTGACGCGCGGTGTCGACGCGCAGGCGCTCGTCAAGGAGCTGGTCGGGCACCAGAGCGCGCCCGAGGTGGCGGCGGCGATGGTCGAGGCGGTCACCGCCGCGCTGATGTACGGCACGCCGCTGCCCGCGGACAAGCTGGAGGTGGGCGGCGCGCGGGCCGGCTACGAGCCCGCCGCGCTGCGGGTGCCGGCCGGGCCGCTGATCCGGCTCGGCCAGCACGAGACACGCGTGCTGCTGCGCCTGCAACGGCCCGCCGCGGTGCTGCTCGACGGTTTCCTCAGCGCCGGCGAATGCAGGCAGTTGATCGAGCTGGCGCGCCCGCGCCTGAACCGCTCGACGGTGGTCGATCCGGTCACCGGCCGCAACATCGTGGCCGGCCATCGCAGCAGCGACGGCATGTTCTTCCGCCTCGGCGAAACCCCGCTGATCTCGCGCATCGAGCAGCGCATCGCCGCGCTGACCGGCTTCCCGGTCGAGAACGGCGAGGGCCTGCAGATGCTGCATTACGAGGCCGGCGCCGAATCGACGCCGCACGTCGACTACCTCGTGCCGGGCAACCCGGCCAATGCCGAATCGATCGCGCGCAGCGGGCAGCGCGTCGGCACCCTGCTGATGTACCTGAACGATGTCGAGAGCGGCGGCGAGACGCTGTTTCCGCAGGTCGGCTGCTCGGTGGTGCCGCGGCGCGGCCAGGCCTTCTATTTCGAGTACGGCAACGGCAGCGGGCGTTCCGACCCGGCCTCGCTGCATGCGAGTGCGCCGATCGGCTCGGGCGACAAGTGGGTGGCCACCAAGTGGATCCGCACTCAGCGCTTCGTGCCGCGCATCGACGCGGCCGAGCCGGGCATGAAGTAAGGCGGCGCCTGCACCGCCAGCTCGCGCGGCCGGCTCGGGCCGCGTGGGCAGGAGCGGGAGGCGGGCGCGCCGGCCCGCCTTCATGCCTCGCCGGGCCGGCTTCAGCGCTGGAAGATCTCGTCGGCGACCCAGCCCTTCGGCGTGAGATGCATGCCTTCACGCAACTGCTGCGTGCCCTGGCCCTCGATCACGCGCTGCACCATCGGGTAGACGCGCAGGAAATCCGGGTTCTTCGCGAACGGCGCCGGATCGATCCTGTAGGTGTAGAGCACCGAGGTCATGGTCTCGCCGTTGCGCTGCACCGGCTTCTCCCAACCCACCACCTTGTCGAGCGTGAGCGTGGCCACGCAGAAATCGGCCGGGTGCGTGACGCGCGTCATCGCGGTCGCGGTCACTTCCGGAATGTGCAGGTAGTACTTCTGGCCTTCGGCCGTCAACTGGTACTGGCGTGCATGCGCGACCAGCTTCTTGCCCTGGTCGTGGCCGTCCACCAGCATGTCCTTGCCCGTCACGATGCCGAGCTTCTCGAGCACCGGCAACTGCAGCGAATCGGCGCTGTGGCCGGCCTTGTCCTCGTCGGTCACGTAGATCGGCCAGTCGTACTTGCCCAGGCAGAGGTGGCCGCGCTTGGCGAGGAAGTCGTTGACGGCGGCCGTGAAGTTCTCGCGGCTGGCGTCCTGGGGGCTGGGGCTGGCGTGGACGGCGGTGGACAGCATCACGGCGAGCAGGGCGGCGGAAAGACGTTGGATCATGAGTGGCAAGCGGTTCGGAAAGTCGGGAAAAACGGCCCGGCCCGCCGCGCATCGAGCGGGCGGGCCGGGCGACAGGAGGTGCTCAGTTCACGCAGTCGCCGGAGCTCGGCGCGGTGGCCGGCGCCTGGTAGCCGTCGCTGAGCGTCTTCATGAAGCAGACCAGGTCGGCGATGTCCTTCTGCGAGAGCTGCGGCGCCGAGTGGAAGCTACGCGCCTGGGCGCCGTCGGCGGCGGTGGTGCCGCCCGCGTCGGTCTGGCCCTGGCCCATCGGCAGCTCCTCGTCGATGTTGCCGCGATAGTCGGCCGGCAGGTCGTTGAAGCGGTTGACGGTGGCGCCGGCGAGGTAGGTCGGCTGCAGCGCGAAGCTCGGGTTGCTGGTGGGCGCGCCGGTGCCGCCGGTGGCCGGGTACCAGTACTCGGGGTTGGTATCGCGCGTGTTGTAGAAGTTCACCACCTGCACCAGCGAGTGGAACACGCCGTTGTGGAAGAACGCGTTGCGGGTGGCCACGTTGCGCAGCGTCGGCACCTTGAAGCGGCCGCAATACGGGTCCGGCACGTTCACGCCGGTGAACGAATCGGGGCCGGCGCCGCTCGATGCCGTGCCGGGCACGTGCAGCGTCGCGTAGGGGCCGCACAGGCCCATGTCGAAGAAGCTCGCGTCCGCGTCGGCCGGGATCGGGTTCGGGTTGCCGGGGATCGAGGTGTCGTTGCGCGGCGCGCCGATCGCCTGGTAGGTGAAGTCCGTCATCAGGCCGGTCGAGCCGTTGAAGTTCGCGCCCACGTAGTGGCAGGCCGCGCAGCCGGCGCCCTTGCTGGTGTCGTTGAACAGTTGCAGGCCGTGCGTCTCGGCGGCGGTCAGCGTGCCGCCGATCTTGTTGCCGATGTAGAGGTCGAACTTGCTCGAGTAGGGCGCGAAGGATTCGTCCTCGTTCTGGTACTGCTGCAGCGCGTCGCCGATCGCGTTGAAGGCGCTGGTGGTGTTGCCGAACACCGCGTTGCCGTAGACCTGCTGGAACAGCGCGGCATAGGCGCCGTTCTGCACGGCCTTCACCACCGCGTCCGGCGAGCTGTTGTTCATCTCGATCGGGTTCAGCAGGGGCAGGGCCGGCTGGGTCGCCAGCGAGGTGGCGCGGCCGTCCCACATGAAGCCGCCGCCGGGCGCGTTCTGCGTGACGCCGTCGGGGTTGTCGGCGTTGTCGTTGTAGGGCGGCGTCATCGACTTGTAGCGCAGCGAGGGCACCGCGCGCACGCCGGCCTGCGACGGATCGGAGCCGAGCTGCACCGACAGGCTGTTCGGCGGCCCGTAGGCATAGGCCGGGTCGTGGCAGCTCGCGCAGGCCATGTTCTTGTTGCCCGACAGGGTCTTGTCGAAGAAGATCTTCTCGCCGAGCTGCGCCTTGGGGCTCAGCGTCGAGGCCGCGGTGCTGCTGCCGCCGGCCGGCGCGGAGGCGCCCGACGAGCCGGAGGCGCCGCCGCCGGACGAGTCGTCGCCGCAGGCAGCCAGCAGCGCGGTAAGTACACAGATCAATGCAAGAGATAGCGTGCGCATGGCGGTTATCTTCTTCTGGTCAGGCATTCGGTTTGTCGTTCGGCGCGGCCGGTCGCGCGAGGCGCGGTGCCGGGTGGCCGGACAGGGTCATCAACGAAATCGCCGGGCGTGCCCAAGGGCCTGCCCGGCTTCACTACGCAAGCGTTCGGAGCGGGGAGGGGCCGGCCCGTCCGGGCTGGCGCCTCCCCGCGGACGCGGGACTTACTGGATCGCCCAGATGTTGGTCTGGGTCTTGTCCGGACCCGGCTGGCGATTCGCTTCCTGCGTGTTGATGATGTCGGCAGGATTGAGCTTCTGCGTGTAGCCGGCAGGCGTGATGTACGCATGGTTCATCGGACGGACCGAGTCGAAGTGCGTATCGGCGCTGCTTGCCAGTTCCGGCAGGTTCAGGATGTTCTGCGAGATGAAGCTCTCCGTGTACTTCGCGCGGGCGAGGTAGGTGAACTCCTGGCCCGGTGCCGGGTCGGCGAGCTGGAACATGTCCTGCATCGTGCGGACCAGCGAGAAGTGGCTGTACGCGTCGCTATCCTGGATACCCTGCGGACCATGGTTGGTGATCACGCCGAAGATCGAGTTGCCGTGGCCGTGGTTGCCGTGGTTGTAGACCGTGGTCACCGTCGGCGTGTACGTGCCGTTGGCGAACGTGAGCGGCTCGGCCTTGCTGGTCTGCGACGGGTTCCAGCCGCAGCACGAGGTCGAGCTGCCTTCGCCTTCGTCGAACATCACGACGATCGCCACGTGGCGCTTCGGGTTGTTCCAGATCGGCGATGCCTGGATCTTGCTCACCACCTGCTGGACGTACGAGTCGCCGCGCTTGACCAGGTTGTCGTTCTTGCAGGTCGGATCGTTGCCCGTGCCGTGCATGTCGTCACACTGGTCCGGCACCACGAAGTTGATCGCGCCCACGTCGCCGTTCGCCAGGTCGGTGCTGAACTGGTCGAAGTTGTAGTTCTGCGGGACCGGGTACACCGAGGTGCTCTTGATCGCGTCGGCGTACTGCGTGCCGAAGATCGTGCGGTTGCTGGCGAAGAAGTCCGGCAGCGAACGCGCGGTCTGGTAGGCCATGCCCGGGTGGTGCTTGGTCTTGTACAGCGCGCTCGGCATCGCGATCGCCGGGCTGGTGATGCCGGCCGTCGTGGTGCCTGCCGCGCCGTTGTAGCCGGCCACCACCGCCGCGTCGGCGATGCTGTCGGTACGCACGTCCTGGCCCGGGTTCATCGACTCGCTGTAGGTACGCCAGTTCAGGCCCGAGTTCGTCAGCAGGGTGAACAGGTTCGGCGCGGTGATGTTATGCGCGGCGTTCGAGCCGGTCGGGCAGTTGCCGAAGCCGGACAGGTCGCCGTTGGCGTTGGCCGGAACGGCCGACGTCGAGACCAGCGGCTGGCCGTCCGATGCCGTGCCGCCCTTGAACGCGGCGTCCGTCAGCGACGAGGCATCGACGTTGCAGCCCCACCAGTTGTCGTCGGTGATGCCCCAGTCGTCCGCGCCGCCCAGTGCCGTGTAGTTCGGCTCCGACGGGTTGCCGGTCGAGTAGTAGGTGGTCGCCTGGTTCCACTTGCCGGTGGTGAAGTCGAGGTTGCCGGCGATGTACGGCGCGTCGCCCGAGCCTTCGATACCGATCGTGCCGCCCGTGGTGGTCCCGATCGAGCGGTTCTCGAGCATCAGGATGAACACCGCGTCGTAGCGCGGGATGCCTTCCACGTTGAAGGCGGCTTGCTGGGCCTGCGCGAAGGTGATCGGCGCCTGCGTCTGGGTCGGCGTCACCATCGTGTTGCTGCTGATGCCCTGCAGCTTCGCCAGCGAGGGATCGCCGCCGGTGACCGCGAGGTTGTCCGGGTACAGGTCGCCGCGATCGAGCTTGGTGGTCGCGTAGGTGTAGCGGTTGCTCAGCGCGTTGTCCTCGTAGAGGATCGCGGCCTGCTCGGCGCCCGAGAGCTTGCCGGCATCGGCGAGCACGTCGCCGGCCGGGACCGTGACGGACGAGGCCGCGTTGGCCACGCCGGCGCCGCTCAGGCGCGTGGCGAGATTGGCCTTCTCGGTGGCGTAGCTGCTGTTGTTCGCTTCGACCAGGCGCTGCACTTCGCTCGACATCGGGCTGATCACGATGTTCGCGCCCTGGTCGGCGACCTGGGCGGCGGAGGCGCGCAGCACCAGGTGGCTGGCCACGGCGCTGCCGGCGGCCGTGTTGGTGGCCTTGGTGCTGATGTCGGCGAGCAGTTGGCCGGTGGCGTTCGAGGCCACCTTCAGCGTGAACTGGCCCTTGGCGTCGGTGGTGGCGACCGGGTCGCTGCCATCGCACTTGCCGTTGCCGTTGACGTCGAGGCACACCGTCGCGCCGGCGTAGTAGCCGGCCTTGATGACCGGGTCGCCGTTGGTGCCGCCCGGCACGAGGGCCGAGGCGGCCACGGTGCCGGTGAGCGTCTTGGTCGAGGTGGTGGTGCCGCCGTTGCCGTTCGATGCGGAGGACGAATCATCGTCGCCGCCGCAGGCAACCAGCATGCTGGCTGCCGCGATCGAGGTCAGCAGGAGGGGAATGCGTAGCTTTGAACTAACCGACATTTTGGGGTCCCTGTGGGTTGATGAGTTCTTCTTGCGTTCTCACGAAAGCCGATCCGTGAACTTTTTGTCGGGGCGAATTATTGGAGCGGGCTATTTACGTTTTCGTGACAGGGATCGCCGGGGAATTCTGACTATTCGGTCATTTTTTAATAAAAAAGAAATAAAACGATCATGTGGATCGTAAGGTTTGAAATGATGTGAAGATGCGACTTATTACGAAGTGCTTTCCATTGTGGCGATGAGGCTTCCGGTATCGAGGAAGGCGGCTGCGGGGACCGTGGTGGGCGCGGGAAACGCATCGGTGATGCTGAATTTTCAGGGTTTTTGTCGGATTGCCGGGGACCGTCGCGCGCGACGATCGCTTCGACGGGCGCCGGGCAGGGCGATCGAGCGCGGCGTGAAGTATGAGGAAAGATGTCGAAATGGAAAGCTGTTGTTAATGATTGACGTGCGATTATTGAAAGTTTTTTGGGCCAGGGCGCGAATCAAATCGAGCCTGTAATTTTTCGCGAGAAAAGCAAAGAATCAGATTACGGACGATTACGTTCGGGGCTGGCGCCTGCCGGTTGCGGCACGGATCACGCCGATCGCGGTAGCGGCGGGGCGATGGACGAGGCGAGGCTGCCGGGTCGTCCTCGTCCTGCCCGCGCGGATTTTTCCCACCCGCCCGCCGTCTCGTTCGCGAGCGCTTGCCGATCGATCGGTGTCGATCGTGCCGGCCCGGCATCCCGCGATCCTCGATATCGAGCGCTGCCAAGCGGCCCGCATGCTTGGTCAGCAGTTCGAAGTATTGAACGCCGGCCGGCGTCGATGCTCGCCGCGCGGCAATCGCGGATCGCCACTTGCGCCATCAAAGCGATTCTTTGCATAATGCCGGAAAACATTTTAATGATATCGGGCTTGAAACCAATTCCAGCGCTTGTCTTTCTCTGTGATCGCAGCTTTCAAAATTGAAACAAGCGGCTTATTCATTGATTAAATCGGATTCGAGGCCGATTCTTCGCATCCATCGCCGGTACCGGTGCCATTGACCGGTGCGCCGGCCGCCGCGCCCCGCCAGGCGGACATCTCCGGCGTATCGTGCCGGCCCGGCGCCGCGCCGGCACGCGGCAATCGAGCTTTAGCCAATCTAAAGCTGCCGAAAAAAATCTAGCTTGTTCCCTTTGTTTCGCATTGGTAATCTGCCCTCCGACGTCAGATTTATATCGATTTATTAATCGACCTTCCGATTCTTTTCGATTCGCGAGACGATTGACAATCGAGACGAAATGAAAGCCGCCCGGCGCGGGCCCCAGCCCGCCGGTGGATGAACCTTCAAGCAAGCGGAGTCGCGATTGGTGTCAGTCGATTACAAGGCGGTTCGCCAGGCGGCGAACCAGGCGATCGAGGAATTCGCCGGCAACCGTGTGTTCAGCGCGCTCGACGCGGGCAAGTGGAGCGTGACCGATTACCAGCACCTGCTGCTGACGCTGTTCTACCAGATCTACCAGGGCTCGATGTCGTTCGCGGCGGCCGCCGCCAATTGCCCGACGCGCCTGACCGAGCTGCGCGAATACCTGGTGGCGCATGCGCACGAGGAAATCCCGCATTACAAGTGGATCCTCGACGATCTCTATTCCACCGGCTACCAGGGCCCGGATCCGAAGACGCTGCTGCCGCAACCCTCGGCGATGGCCTACGTGGCCTTCAACGTGCACAACGCGCTGCATATGCCGGGCACGCGCCTGGCCAGCTCGATCGTGCTGGAAGGGATCGGCCAGCGCTACGGCGCCTGGTTCGGCAAGCTGGTGCTGGAAAAGACGCCGCTCAAGCACGAGAACCTGAGCTTCTTCTTCTCGCACGGCGAGACCGACAAGGAACACGTGGTCGAGCTGTGGGACATCATCGATCGTTCGCCGCTCAACGAGGAGGAGGTGCGCTGGATGGCACATGCCTCCTACGTGGCGGGAACCTTCTACAAGCGCATGTGGGACGACTCGCTCCACTACGTCGAATACCGCTGATCGCGGCGCGGCACCCGGGCCGGCACGTGCCGCCGGCCCCAGCGCGAGCACATGCGATCGCCGTGCATCCATTGCGTGGTACCGAATAACAGCCAGGGAGCCATGACTCCCGCATTCCGAGGAAGCCGAGGGATCACGATCCCGACGCGACAGCAACGAGGGGCGAAAAGCCCCCGAGAGGGCGAAAAGCCCCTGAACCTGAGAGAGCGCCGACGGGCAAAACCCGCGGCAAGAGCGAGGGGCACCAGCCTCCGAACCTGAGAGAACCCGAGCGGCGCCAGCCCTCGGAAAACGAGAGTACTGCCTATGCCGGAAGATGAATCGACCGTCGTGGAAGCGCTTGCGCCAGCCTGGGCTCCCCCCGGGCTGGCGCCATCCGATGCCTTCCCGCAGTTCACGGTACGCACGCTGGATCGCGACGATCCGCAGTCGATGCGCGAAGTGGGTGGTTTGTGGCAACGCGTCTACGGCGCCGAGCGCGGCTTGCTCGAGGTCGAGGACGAAGTGCATGCCGTGGAGGACGACTATCACGCCAGCGGCGACTATCTGGCGGTGTTCGTCCGGCCGCACGCCGGCGCGGCGGAAATCATGATCGCGACGGTGCGCGTGGTGGGCGATTCGCGCGTCGGCCTGCCGATCGAGCGGTTCTTCCCGCTCGGCCCGCTCAAGCGCTATACGCAACTGGTCGAGCCGCAGCGGCTGATCGTCGATCCCGCCTGGCGCCGGCGTCGTTTCGACAGCGCGCCGTATGGCCTGTCGGGACTGTTGTTCAAGGCCGTGGTCAAGCGCTACCTGGTCGGCGGCTTCAACACCACGCTGGTCATCGACGCCTTTTCCGACAGCCGCGAAAGCCCCCTGCACGCCTTCCTGCAGATGGGCGCCCAGCGGCTCGGCGCATCGTTTCACGACAGCGAACTTGCCAGCGAGACGCCCAGCGTGGCGCTGCTCTGCTCGCTGCTCGACATCACCACCCAGGCGCTGCGTGCCGACAAGTCACGCTTCGCCCGCTACCTGCTCAAGCGCGGCCAAGGAGATTGACGCATGGAACTCTACAAGAAGATTCTCGACCAGGGCGGCCAGGAACTGCTCGACCTGATCCTGACGGTCAACGTCAACTTCTACTTCTCCGAGCTCGAGATCATCGATCTGTGCGCGAAGTGGATTCCGCGCCGCGACGACCTGCGCGAGAAGTTCTACCTGGTGCATCACGCGCACGACGAGGTCTCCCACTCGAACTTCTTCAAGGAAGGCGTGCGCCACCTGGGCCTGCAATGGGACGACGCGCTGATCGAGCGCTATCGCCTGAAGGACATCGACAACCGCTTCGACAAGCTGTTCGAGAGCGATGACGAGCTCGAGGTGCTGATCGGCCTGAACGTGTATGCCGAGGGCGTGCTCGCGATGGAGGAACTGGCCGAGATGAGCGAGACGCGTCCCGACATCTTCCCCTCGTTCCGCCAGATCGCGCGCGAGGAAGCGACCCATCTCGCCTTCGGCAAGAAGGTGCTGGAGCGCATGTTCGAGGAGAACCCGGAGGAGCGCGTGCGCGCCCAGGTCCATTGCGACTGGTATCGCGACCATATCCACCCCTACCTCTGGCGCGACATCTCCGGGCTGCTCGACACCGGCATCCGTCACGGCGTGCTCTATCCCGACTTCCGCGAGCGCGCGGTGGCGCGCTTCGACAGCGAGATGAGCTCGCTCGGCCTGACGGTCGACTGGCATCGCGCCACGGGCATCGAACTGGCGGCGTGATGAAGGCCGGCGAGATGTTCTCCGACAGCTACGAGGCGGCGCGCGCGCGCTTTCGCGAGGCGGCGGCGCGGCGTGGCGCGCGGCTCGCCCAGGTGCGCAACCCCGCGCGCGGTCCGGACGGTGTCACGCTGACCACCGACGTGGCCTGGCTCGGGCCGGCCGCCGCCTCGCGCGTGCTGGTGGTGGTATCGGGCACGCATGGCGTGGAGGGTTACGCGGGTTCGGCGATCCAGTGCGCCTGGCTGGCCGGCGAGGACGCGGGCGAGCTGCCTTGCGACGCGGCGGTGATGCTGGTGCATGCGCTCAATCCGTTCGGCTTCGCCTGGCATCGGCGCGTCAACGAGGACAACGTCGACCTGAACCGCAACTTCATCGACTGGAACACGGCGCGCCCAAGCAACGACGGCTACGACGCGCTGCACGACGCCCTGCTGACCGGCGACGACGATCCGGTGGCGCGCGTGCGCGCCGACGCGTCGCTGCGCGACTTCACCGGGCGCCACGGCATCGCCGCGTTCCAGGAAGCGCTCTCGCGCGGCCAGTATCGACATCCGGACGGGCTGTTCTACGGCGGCAACGAGACGACCTGGAGCGCGCGGCTGATCGGCGAGCTGGTGCGCGAGAACCTCGGCCATGCCGCCGATATCGCGCTGGTCGACCTGCACACCGGGCTCGGGCCTTACGGCGAGGGGCAGCCGGTATCGTTCGACCTGCCGGGCTCGGCCGCGCTGGCGCGCGCCCAGGCCTGGTTCGGGCCGGCGCTCGGCGCGCCGCGCGCCGGCGGCGCGGTCTCGAACGACCTCGACGGCACGCTCTACGATGCCTGGCGGCGCTGGCTGTTCGGCCGCTCGCTGACCTCGATCGCGCTCGAGTTCGGCACCCACCCGGTGCCGGACGCGGTGGCCGCGCTGCGCGCCGAGGCGGTGGCCTGGCGCAACGATCCCTATGGCGATTCGCCGGCCGCCGCGCGGGCGCGTGCGGCCCTGCGCGCATTCTTCGACGTGCCGCGCGACGATTGGCGCGAGTCCGTGCTGAGCGGCGGCCTGCGCGTGCTGCGCGCGGCGCTGGCCGGCGTGACCGGCCGCGTGCTGGCCGACGAAAGTGCCTGAGGGCAAGGAGAAGCAGGCGATGGACATGAAGCGTGGCGCCGGGCGGGACCAAGGTCTCGCCCTCTACGATCCGGCGGCGCAGGCAGCGCTCGACGACTGGCGCGCGCGCATCGTGGCCGCCCATGCGCGCATCGCCGCGCGCGTGCGGCGCACGCCGGTGCTGCAGTTGGCCGCCGGCAGCTTCGGCTTCGATTTCGACCTCGCGCTGAAGCTCGAGACCTGCCAGCACACCGGCTCCTACAAGCCGCGCGGCGTGTTCAACCGCCTGCTCGCGCGCGGCGACGTGAACGGCGCGCGCACCGTGGTGGCGGCCTCGGGCGGCAACCACGGCATCGCGGTCGCGCATGCGGCCAGCACGCTCGGCTTTGCCGCCCAGGTGTTCGTGCCGACGCTGACGCCGCCGGAAAAGCTGCGGCAGATCCGCGAGCTCGGCGGCGAGGTGATGGTGAGCGGTGCCAACTACGGCGAGGCGCTGGCCGCCAGCGAGCGGCATGCGCGCGAGACCGGCGCGCTGGCCATCCACGCCTTCGACGAACCCGAGCTGATCGAGGGGCAGGGCACGGTCGCGCTCGAACTCGACCAGCAGGCCGGCGCGCCCGACACGGTGCTGGTCGCCGCGGGCGGCGGCAGCCTGCTGGCCGGCGTATGCGCCTGGTATGCCGGCACGGCCACCCGCGTGATCGGCGTCGAGCCGGTCACGGCGCGTGCGGTGGGTGCCGCGCTCGAGGCGGGCGAGCCGGTGGACGTGACGGTCGGCGGCGTGGCCGCCGATTCGCTCGGCGCGCGCCGCGCCGGTCGCCATACCTTCAATGTGATCGCGCCGCGCGTGGCGCGCATGCTGACGGTCGAGGATGCCGAGATCGTCGCCGCGCAGCGCGCCTTCTGGCGCGAGCTGCGGCTGGTGGCTGAGCCGGGCGGCGCGACCGCCTTCGCCGCGTTGCTGTCGGGACGCTACGTGCCGGCGCGCGACGAGCGCGTCGCCGTCATCGTCTGCGGCGCGAACACCGATCCCGCCAGGGTTCGCGGCGAACCCGCCGAGGCACGGCCCTGATTTCCCTTCCTACACAAACGTTTGCCGGCCACCCTCCCCAAGCCAAGACATGAACGCCCGTAATTTCACGCTGCTGTTGACGCTCGCCGCCCTCTGGGGCGCCTCCTTCCTGTTCATTCGCGTCGGCGCGCCCGAGTTCGGGCCGGTGCCGCTGATGGCGGTGCGGATCCTGATCGCGGCGGTGTTCCTCGCGATCGTGCTGGCTTCCCGGCGCGGTTTCCACCGCATGTCCGGCAAGCTGCTGCCGCTGTTCGTGATCGGGGTGCTGAACCAGGCGCTGCCGTTCTGCCTGTTCGCCTACGCCGAGCTGACGCTGCCGGCCGGGATCACCTCGGTGATCAACGCGACCACGCCGCTGTGGGCCGCCATCGTCGCCTTCCTGTGGATCGGCGACCGCCTGAGCGGGCTGCGCGTGGCGGGCCTGTTCATCGGTTTCGCGGGAGTGCTGATCCTGGTCTGGAAGGACCTGACGGGCGGCGGCTCGTTCGGCGCCGGCGCGATCGCGCCGCTCGCCGTGCTCGGCGCGACCCTGTTGTACGGCATCTCGGCCAACGCCACCAAGAAATTCCTGGTCGGCGTCGATTCGCTGGCGATCGCCACCGGCAGCATGATCGGCGCGGCCATCGTGCTGCTGCCCTTCATGTTCCTGTACTGGCCCGCCCATCCCGTCTCGGCGCTGGCCTGGGGCTCGGTGATCGCGCTCGGCGTGGCCTGCACCGGCATCGCCTACATCATCTACTTCTACCTGATCTCGACCGCCGGCCCGGCGCGCGCGGTCTCGGTCACCTTCCTGGTGCCGATCTTCGGCCTGGTGTGGGGCTCGCTGTTCCTCGGCGAGGCGATCACGCCCACCATGTTCCTCGGCTGCGCGGTGGTGATCCTCGGCACCATGCTGGCGAGCGGCGTGCTCAAGCTGTCGGTGCTGACCGGCAAGCGCTCGGCTTGATGTGCGGCCTGGTGTTCGGTCTGAGGTCCGGCCCGATGTCCGGCCTGGCACGGCGTCCCGGCGAGGCCGGCTGCCGGCGGCCTCAGTCGGCCGCAGCGCTGAGCTGGACCACCGGCTGCTCGGCGGGGCGCGGATTCTTCACCGCTTCCATTAGCCATTGGCGGAACACGCGCGCGCTCGGGTTGTCGAGCGTCTGCTCCGGGTAGACCAGGTAGTAGGCGTATTCGGGGGTGATCGGCGCGTCGAACAGGATCGTCAGGCGCCCGTCGGCCAGCTCCGAGGCGATGATCGACTTGCGGGCCAGCGCCACGCCGTGGCAGGCCAGCGCCGCGTGGATCACGCCGTTCGAGTCGATGAACATGGTGCCGCGATCGCCGCGCACGCCGCCCACCTGGTAGCGGTCGAGCCAGGCGAGCCATTCCTTGTGCCGCTCGTCGTGCAGCAGGGTGACGCGGCCGAGGTCCTGGAAGGACTGGAACGGCCCGGCCTGCTCGATCAGGCGCGGGTTGCAGATCGGGTAGAGCGGATCGTCGAGCAGCAGCTCGGACTTGAGCCCCTGGTAGCGGCCCGCGCCGTGGCGCACCGCGAAATCGATCTGGTCGTCGACGAAGGCCGCGTAGCGGTTGGTGGTGCTGATGCGCAGGTCGACGCCGGGCGCCACGCGCGAGAGCTCCGACAGGCGCGGCACCAGCCATTGCATCGCGAAGCTGTGCGCGCAGCTGACCGTGACGATATCGGTATGGTTGGCATTGCTGCGCAGGCGGTCCGTGGCGCGCAGGATCAGGTCGAACACCTGCTGCAGCTCCTGCAGGTAGCGGATGCCGTGCGGGGTGATGTCGATGCCGCGCGGCGAACGTTGCAGCAGGCTGACGCCCAGTTCTTCCTCGAGCTTGACGATCTGCTGGCTGATCGCCGAGGGCGTGACGTGGATTTCCTCGGCGGCCGTCTTGATGCTGCGGTGCCGGCCCACGCTCACGAAGTAGCGTAGGGCCCGCAAGGACGGCAGCGCGGAGTATTTGTTCGGGCTCGACATGTGGCTCTGACTCTGACGTAAGTTGATTGCTCTCGCCTCGTGCCGGCGCGCTCGGGCCGCCGGCTTACTAATCTGACAACGATGATGCACCGGTTTCGTCACGGCCGCCGCCGGGCCGAATCCGGCCCGGGCATCCTGCCTGGCGCCTCGCGAGCCGCTCTCCCGACCCGCCGACGCCGCCCGGCCCGGCTTCGGAACCCCGCCGAAGCCCGCGGCGCGAACGCCATCCGTCCATACATTTAAGTCAGCAAACGCGGCCGTTGGTTCGAAAATCGCGCGGCGGCTTCGGATCCGAAGACTCGCCTGCGGGATGACTGCGCCTCATGCATGCATGTCGCTCGACATGCGCAGACGAGTCTAACGGCCGCTTTGTTGACGTTGTATGAATAAATCTCGGTGCAATTCCGGCAATTGCTCAACTAAATGAAAAATTATTCCGGGATTATAAACACCAATTGCAGTATCTACATCAATTTGATAGCTGACTTGATGAGATCAGTCGGGTATCCCGCTGTCCCGGCACTGTCAGGAATAGCAGGTTGAAAAGGGGCTGGAATGAGTCTGGCTCAGGAACCGTTCCCGGCCCGGCGGCCTTCGCCGCGGCTTGCCGGCAATCCGCGCGAGCGCGCCCGGCGGGCGTGCGCGCGATTTAAGCGGATGGACTTTCCTTCGATTTATTTGATTTTGATTCCAATTGCATAGGTGATTTTCCTTTAATTCAACGGATGATGAAATGAATTGGACGGTGCGTTGTGATGATTGATCCATGCGGCGCGGCATCGTCCTGGCTGGAACTGTCTCGCTGACGAAATCGGCATAAGCCGGCCGCCGCGCGCTCGGCAATGCCGGGGCGCGACGGCATGCGATCGCGTGGGCCGGGAGGCGGCCGATATCTTCCACCGTGCCATGCGCGCTAGACTGCTGCCCGGCGCCGATGCACCGGCTCGAATCACTGGGGGAGGGGACGATGGACCGCATGGCAGCGATGGAAACCTTTGTGGCGGTGGTCGAGGCGGGCTCGTTCTCGGCCGCCGCGCGGCGCCTGAAGCTCGGGCAGCCCGCCGTCTCGAAGTCCGTCGCCCAGCTCGAGGCCCATCTGGGCGCGAGGCTGTTGCTGCGCTCGACGCGCGGCCTGACGCCGACCGACGCCGGCCAGCGTTTCTACGAACATGCGCGGCTCGCCATCGAGGAGGCCGACCAGGCCGAGCAGGCGGTGCGCGAATCGTCGGCGGGGCTGTCGGGCCGGCTGCGGGTGGGCGCCGCCGTGACCTTCGCGCGGCTGCATGTGCTGCCCGCGCTCAAGACCTTCGTCGACCGCCATCCCGACCTGCAGCTCGACATTATCCTCGACGACCGCGCGATCGACCTGCTGGAAGAAGGCGTGGACGTGGCGCTGCGCATGGGGCGGCTCGACGATTCCTCGATGACGGCGCATCCGATCGCCAGCAGCCGGCGGCTGGTGGTGGCCACGCCCGAGTACCTGGCCGAGGCCGGCACGCCGCTCACGCCGGCCGAGCTGAGCCGTCACCAGGCGATCATCTACTCGCAGCGCGGCGGCGGCGAATCCTGGTCGTTCCGGCGCGACGGCACCGAGGTGACGGTGGCCGTGTCGGGGCGCGTGCGGGTCAGCGCGGCCGAGGGCATGCGCACCGCCGTGCTCGCCGACATGGGGCTGGCGGTGGCGTCGGAATGGATGTTCGGGCCCGAACTGGCGAACGGCACCGTGCGCGCGGTGCTGACGGATTGGTCGCTGCCGCCGGTGGACCTCTGGGCGGTGTTTCCCTCGGGCCGGCTGGTGACCTCGAAGGCGCGGGCCTTCGTGGCCTTCGTCGAGGAAGTGCTGGCCGGCGAGCCGGTCGCGCCGCGCTGAACGGCGGCGCGGCCGGCCGCACCACCCGTCGCACCGCCCGCTGCGCCGCCTAGAACGCGCGCCGGCCGATCGAGGCGCCGCCGTCGACGAACAGCGTCTGGCCGGTGATGAAGCCGGCATCCTCGGACAGCAGGAAGGCGATCGCCGCCGCGATCTCGTCGGCTTGGCCGAATCGGCCCATCGGCACGCCCGACAGGTAGCGGCGCTCGCCCTCGCTGCCGGGCGGGTTGTTGGCGCGGAACAGTTCCGTCTCGGTCGGCCCCGGCGCCACCGCGTTCACGGTGATGCCGGTATCGGCCAATTCGAGCGCCCAGGAGCGCGCGAAGCTGACCAGGGCCGCCTTGGCCGCCGCGTAGGCGGTGCGTTCGGCGATGCCGAGGATCGTCAGGCTCGACACGTTGACCACCCGCCCCCAGCCGCGCTCGCGCATGCCCGGCAGCAGCGCCTGCACCGTCTGCACGGCGGGGTGCAGGTTGACCGAGAACACCTCGTCGAGCGTCGCGAGCTCGACCGCGCCGAGCCGCTGCGGCTTCACCAGCCCGACGTTGTTGACCACGCCGTCGAAGGCCTGGCGCGCGAGCAGCGCGCGCAGCGCGGCATCGGTCGCGCCGGCGTCGCCGAGATCGACGCTGACCAGTTCGCCGGGGAAATCGGCCGCCTGGCCGCGCGCCAGCCCGACCACGCGATGGCCGGCCCGCGCGAGGCGCCGGCTCAGCGCGAGGCCGATGCCCTTCGAGGCGCCGGTGACGAGGAAGCTGCGTTGTGACATGAATCGGCTCCAGTGGCGAGAGAGAAGGCAGGCGAGGCGCTCAGCGCGCGACGCGGGCGCGTTCCAGCACCGGGAACAGGTCTTCCGGCTCGGGGCGACGCGTGTAGTCGGGATTGACCTCCGAGTAGAGCACCACGCCGTCCTGGCCGATCACGTAGCGCGCCGGCATCGGCAGCGTCCACGACGGATCGTCGTTGGTCACCGGCAGGTCGTTCTTCAGCTTCCTGTAGAGCTCGACGAGATAGTCGGGCAGCGCGAAGCGCAGGCCGAAGGCGGCGCCGACCTCGCCCTTCGCATCGCTCAGCACCGGGAAATCGAGCTGGTTGTCGCGTACCGACTTGCGGCTGTTGACCGGCGTCTGCGGCGAGATCGCGACCAGCCGCGCGCCGTATTCGCGCAGTTGCGGCAGCGCCGCGTCGAGCGCCTGCAGCTCGAGGTTGCAGTAAGGGCACCAGACGCCGCGATAGAAGGTGATGACCAGCGGGCCCTGGGCCAGCAGGTCGGCCGAGGACACCAGCTTGCCGTCCTGGTCGCTCAGCGTGAATTGCGGCGCGCGATCGCCGGCCTGGACCGCGCGGCCGGCCTGGCCGCTGGCGATCAGCTCGGCGGTGGCGCGCTCCATGATCGGGTGGATTTCCGCGGGCGCATTGTAGGGCGGCTTGCCGGCTCGGAAGTCTGCCTTGAAGGCGTCGAGTTTCTGTTGCAGGGACATGATGGACTCCTGGGGAATGATCGAAAGAGAGCGTCGGCCGGCGCGGCCTGCCTGTTGCGTGCGCCGGCTGCTGCATGGTTTTTCGCGGCTCAGGCGGCGACGGCTTGGGCGGGCTTGGTCCACTCGTTGCCCTTCATGAAGGCGTCGTATTCGGTGTGCACCACGTGGTTGGTGTAGTTGCTCATCACCTTGGTGGCCACGCCGAGGATCACCTCGAGCACGTTCTGGCGCGTGTAGCCGGCGGCCAGGAAGGCTTCGATGTCGGCCTCGGGCACGAAGCCGCGCTCGCGCACCACCAGCGTGGCGAAGCGGTGCAGCGCCTCCAGCTTCGCCTCGGGCAGGGCGGTGCCGGCACGCAGCGCGGCGATCGATTCGGGCGTCATGCCGACCATCTTCGCCAGCGTGCTGTGGCCCGCCATGCAGTAGTGGCAGTCGTTCTCGAAGTTCGCGCTGAGGTAGACCACCTGCTGCTCCTGCGGCGTCAGCGTGCTCTTCGAGAACAGGTCCCAGAGCGCGGAATAGCCGGCCAGCAGTTCGGGGGATTCGGCCATGTGCGCCTGCAGGTTCGGCAGGAAGCCGAAGGCCTTTTTCGTGGCTTCGAGCGTGGCCCTGGATGCGGCCGGGGCGGTGTCGATGGTGTAGGCGGGGAAGTGGCTCATGGTTCGCTCCTGTTGGGTGGGTTGGTGAGCGAATGATGCGAGCGCGGGGGTGGGCGAAGAAGACGGGTGGCGGTGATAGGAGTCATTCCCGGGGGGAATGGGGCGGGTGGCGGGGCGGGGTGGCGCCGGCGTGTTTCGAGGGGTGTCGTTTCCTGCCGGGAAGAATTGGCTTCCTTTGTCGACCCATTTGATTAATGGGCGTTTCTATTATCCGAAATGCTGTTTGGTGAAAAATCGATGATGTAATATTCGGCAATCGTGAAGATAAAAAAATAATTACCCGCTTTCAGGAGACAGTGATGGGAAATTAATAACCGAATATTCTGAGAGGATTTTCCAATGAATCGATCGTCCGAATTGACACGCCTGCTGGCATTGGCTGGCCTGTTGGTGCTTGCACAGGAACACGACGCCTTTGCCCAGTCGGCACCGAGCGGGAAAATCGAATTCGCGCAGACTCACGTCGTGCCGCGCAGCGGCGGCACGCGATTGGCGCCCGTGCCGATCATCCATCGCCAGGCCCTGTTGTTGTTCACCCCGGATACGCCGGTCCCGGCTGGCGTGCAGCCTTATCTGGATGTCAGGCAGGGCGCGACGACCTTATACAGCGTGCCCCTGACGCCGCCAGCCGGCCTGCCCGGCATCCTGGAAAGCGGGCTGACGCAGGCGAAGCTGCAGCCCTACAGCACGGCGGCGTGGAGCGCCGTGGTGCCGGCCGCGGACGTGGTGCCGCAGTATTCGCTCGGCATCCGCTATGGCAACGGCGCGAGCCTCGATGCGACGCCCGTCAAGTGGGCGCGACCGGCTCGCTTCACGATCGGCAGGCTGTCGCTGGTGCTGTGGCCGACGGCACAGGATCCCACTACCTCGGAAGTGCCGATTTCGAAACTGGCGCGCGACTATTACGGCTCGATTCCGGTCAGCACCCTGAATTATTTCGATTACACGACACTCAAGCTCGATTATGCGGTGCTTCAGGGCGGTAATCATGCTCCGCGCAAATACACCCGATTCGCCGACGTCACGGCCGATGGCGCCAATGATCTCTATGGCAAATTGCTCAAGCCGTTCGCGATTCGCGCCAGCCTGGCCAATACCGGGCGCGGCCTGCTGATTCGCGACGCGAAGGGCGCGACGGTCTATGGCGATTCCTCGCCCTACAGCTTCGGCTCGTATATCGGGATCGGCTGGTACTACGACGCGGCGAAGGGCAAGTACCAGGATGCCAATACCTTCGGCTACTCGGGCGGCTGGACCGGTTGGGCCGCCACCTGGAACTACGCGAGCGGACAATGCGGCAACCTTTTCGCCCATGAGCTCGGGCATTCCCTGGGGTTGTCGCATTTCACGGAGGGGACCGCGAAGCAGTGGGGAATCGCGGACGAATATCCGAACGACGGCATCAACGGGCCGAACAATCCCTGGGGGTTCGATACCGTGCACAACCAGTTCCGCACCTGGTATCGCGTCAACGCGGATGGGCCGGTGATCGACAAGGCGACCGGGCAATCGGTCGGCAAGCACGATCCGATGAATGGCGGCGAGGACGGCAATGCCGTCGCCTGCTATCCACAGTTCACGGCCTACCAGGCGATGAAGATGCAGAACTGGCTCGACACGACGCCGACGCTCGCTGACCAGACCGCCACGCCGGGCGTGTATCGCTGGAACGGCACGACGCTGCGCTACGACGCGACGAGCGTGGCCGACGGCGCGCTCGCGCCGGTGAAGATCGACACGCCGGTGGCGACGCTGATCGGTACGCTGACGGCCAGCTCGACCGACGGCACCTCGCAGGTCTATCCGCCGCTGTTCGCGAAGAGCGGCAATGTGTTCGCGCTGCCGAGCCCGTTCGGCAGCGGCCTGCCGGCGCTTTATGCCGACGCGCGCTATTTCGTGAAGATCAGCTATGCCGATGGTTCGGTCGACTATGCGCTGATTCCCGACAAGGAAATCACCGGCACGACGCAGCTCGACACCTTCTCGCTGAACCTCGATCTGCAGCGCCATCCGCGACGCGTCGAGCTGTTCCACTCGCGCAAGGCCTATCCGGCGATCACCGAGCAGGATAGCGAGCTGATCCACGCGCGCGACATCGAGGCGCCGGCGGTCGATCAGTTGCCGGCGCCGGTGGTGGTGGGCTCCTAGTCGGCCGGGCGCGCTCGCGGCCGGCGCGGGGCGCGCCCCTGCCGGCCCGGGCGGGCGGATACAATCCGGCGCATCGTCCACGCCAATTCCCGTCGCCATGATTCGTCGCGCCAACCGTGTCCATTTCGATCTGACGACATTGCGGCTGTTCGAGGCGACCGCCGAATCGGGTGCGGTCACCAAGGCCGCCGAGCGTCTCGCGCTGGCGCCCGCGGCCGCCTCGCGGCGCATCGCCGACCTGGAGGCGCAGTTCGGCGTCGCGCTGTTCGAGCGACGGCCTCACGGCATGGCGCTGACCGATGCGGGCCGTGCCTTGCTGGCCCACGCGCGCAGCATGCTGCATTCGGCGGCGCGCATGGCCGACGACGCCTCGGCCTTTCGGCAGGGCGGCCGAGGCATCGTCAAGATCGCGGCCTGCACCTCGGCCGTCCTGCAGTTTCTCGCCGAGGACGTCCAGCGCTGCCACGACCTGCATGCCGGTATCGACATCGATCTCCAGGAACTCAACAGCCACGGCGTGATGCAGGCGCTCTCGCGCGGCGTGGTCGACCTCGGCATCTACGAGGCCTCGCTCGGGCGGCTCGACTTCCCGACGCGCGAATACCGCGAGGACCGGCTGGTGGTCGTGACCACCGCGGATCATGCGCTGGCCGAGCGCGAGCGCGTCTCGCTCGACGACATCCTCGGCTGCGACGTGATCGGGCTGACCGAAGGCTCGGCCATCTCCATCTCGCTGGCGCGGCTCGCGGATGCCGCGGATCGCGCCCTGCGCATGCGGATCCGCGTCGGCAGCTTCGACAGCATGACGGCCATGATCGCCGCGCGCGTCGGCATCGGCGTGATGCCGGAAGGCGTGGCGCGGGTGCTGGCCGCCGGCCCGCGGTTTCGAATCCTGCCGGTCGAGGGCGAGTGGGCCGCGCGCCAGTTCCTGCTCTGCCATCGCCCGGTCGACAGCCTGTCGTCCTCCACGCTGGCCGTGCTCGACATCCTGGCCCGGCCGGTTTCGCGAGATGCGAAACCTGCCTAGCCCAATCAGCGATGGCGTGGCGGCCCGATCGTCATTATCTTGGGATCGAGCCGCCTGACCCCGCATGGCGGCACCCACCACCCTCGCCGCCGGAACCCCATGTCCCCATCACCCATTCGAATCGCGCTCAGCATCGGCGACCCTGCCGGCATCGGCGCGGAAATCATCGCCAGGCTGCTGGCCGATCCCGATACCGCAAGGAAAGCCGAGATCCTCCTGATCGGCAATCGCGAGGCGCTCGCGCGCGGCGCGGCCGCCGCTGGCGTGCCGCTTCCCCAGGCCGCGCGATGGCTCGAGATACCGCATTGGGCGGGCAGCGACGCCGTGTTCGAAGCCGGCGTGGTCAGCGAGGCGAGCGGGCGTTTCATGCTGGATTCGCTGCGCCTGGCGGTGCGGCATGTGCAGGAAGGATCGGCGGATGCCGTATGTTTCGGACCGCTCAATAAAGGCGCGCTGCGCCTGGGCGGCATGCGCGAGGAGGACGAGATGCGCTGGTTCGCCAGCCAGCTCGGGCATCGCGGCGTATGCGGCGAGCTGAACGTGCTGGGATCCTTGTGGACGGCTCGCGTTACCTCGCACATTCCGCTCAGGGAGGTGTCCGCGCATCTGTCGCCCGAGGCGGTCGCGGATGCGATCGGCATGCTGAGCGTCGCCTTGCGTGCCTCCGGCGTCGCCGCGCCGCGCATCGGCGTGTGCGGCCTCAATCCGCACAACGGCGATCACGGCAACTACGGCAGCGAGGAGCGCGACGTGATCGAGCCCGGCATGGCGCTCGCCGCGACCCGGGGTTTCGAGGCGAGCGGCCCCTATCCGGCCGACACGATCTTCCTGCGCGCTCGCGCGGGCCAGCTCGACGGCATCGTGACGATGTACCACGACCAAGGGCAGATCGCCACCAAGCTGCTCGGTTTCGAGATCGGCGTGACGGTCGAGGGCGGCCTGCCGATTCCGGTCACGACGCCCGCGCACGGCACCGCCTACGACATCGTCGGGCAGGGGCGCGCCAGCGCCACGGCGATGGCGCATGCCTTCGACCTGGCCTGCCGCATGGCGAGCACGAGGACGATCCCGGTGGCGTGAACGGGCGGCGGCGATCGTCCCGTATCCAGATCGAACAGGGGCCGACGGCGCACTCGCGTGACGCCGCGGACCTCGCAGTCGGAGGAGACATGAATTCGCAGTTGCGGCAATCCGGGCGTACACACGTCCAACGGGCGGTCCTCGCGCTGCTGTGCGCGATGTCGTTCATCCTGTATCTCGATCGGGTCAACCTGGCCGCCGCCGCGGGCCCGATCAAGGCGGAACTCGGCCTGTCCAACACGACTTTGGGCCTCGCCTTTTCCGCCTTCGGCTATACGTACGCGATCTTCCAGATCATCGGCGGCTGGCTGGCGGATCGCATCGAGGCGCGTCGCACCCTGTTCATCTGCGGCGCCATCTGGGTGGTGGCGACGATCGCGACGGGCATGGTCGGCGGCTTGGCATCGCTGTGCGCGGCGCGCCTGCTGCTCGGCGTCGGTGAAGGGGCGGCCTTGCCGGCGCAGTCGAGGGCGATCGCCAACTGGTTCCACGCGAAGGAGCGCGGCTTCGTGCAGGGCATCACGCATTCCTCGTCGCGCCTGGGCAACGCGATCGCCCCGATGCTGGTCGCCTTGCTCGCGACGATGTATTCATGGCGCCTCTCCTTCGTCGCGGTGGGCGTGCTGACGGCGCTGTGGATCGTGGTCTGGGTCTGGTATTACCGGGACGATCCGCGCGCTCATCCGCGCGTGAACCAGGCGGAACTCGCGCAATTGCCGTTGCGCGGCGGCACCGGCGCCCACGCGAGACCGCCGACGCCGTGGCGACGCATTGCCGGGCGGATGTCGCCGTCGATCTTCGTGTACTTCTGCCAGGTATGGAGCAACACCTTGTTCTTCAGCTGGGTACCGCTTTATTTCCTGCACGGCTACGGGCTGGACCTGAAGGCCTCCGCGATCTTTTCATCCGGCGTGTTCCTGGCCGGCGTGGTCGGCGACATCCTGGGCGGCGTGCTGAGCGATCGCGTGCTGGCCTGGACCGGCAGCCTGCGCCTGGCGCGCCAGGGCGTGATCGCGTTCAGCCTGCTCGGTGCCGCGGCCTGCATGGTTCCGGTGATGCTGAGTCGCGACCTGACGATCGTCACGACGGCGTTGTCCGGCGCGTTCTTCATGCTGGAACTGACGATCGGGCCGATCTGGGCGGTGCCGATGGACGTCGCGCCGCGCTATGCGGGCACGGCGAGCGGCATGCTGAATACCGGCGCGGCGCTCGCCACCATCGTCTCGCCGGTGGTGTTCGGTGCGGTGATCGACAGGACGGGAAACTGGAACCTGCCTTTCGCGGGCTCGCTGCTGTTTCTCGTGATGGGCGCGTTGATGACGCTGAGGATCCATCCCGAGCGTTCGATCGATGCGCCGCCGAACGCGGCCTGCGACCGCGAGCTTCGCACGTCCTGATCCGGCCTTCGTCGAGACAGGCGACTCCCCGGGGCCGATCGGCGGCCGCGGGTCCTTGGTGAGCAACCTGCAACGAGGTCATCATGAAACAGTCCGCGCTGGCAATCAGCCTGTTTATCGCACTGGGAGGCTCGGCCTTCGCCGCTGCCGCCCAGGCCGAGGTGGTCGTGCTCGAGGACACGCCCGCCGTCGCGCCGAGCCAGCAGCGCCTGGGCCTGGCCGCCTCGTCCGGCCCGTACCAGGCGATCGGCGTGGGCGTGTCCTCCACCAACCGCCTGTTCGTCTCGTTCCCCAAGCTGGGCGGCCCGTATCGCTACGGGCTCACCGAGGTGGTCGGCGGCAGCGAGCTTCCCTATCCCGATGCGAGCTGGAACGCCGCGACGGCCCGCGACGACCACCATTTCGCCAGCGTGCAGGACCTCTATGTCGATGCCGACGACTTCCTCTGGGTGCTCGACTCCCAGCCGGCCACGCAAAACCCGGACGGCAGCAGCACCGAAGGCTATTTCAAGCTGGTCAAATTCGATATCGCCACCGGCCGCGCGCTGCGGATCTATCATTTCGACGATCTCGACAAGCATCGTTCCGCGCTGAACGACGTGCGCGTCGACACCCAGCGCAATCTCGCCTATCTGTCCGATCCCGGGCTGGCGGCAATCGTGGTGCTCGACCTATCCAATGGGAAGTCGCGGGTCGTGCTGGCCAATACCACGCCCACGCTGGCCGATCCGGACATCGTCCTGTCCTACGGCGGGGTGGAGATGCGCGACGCGACGGGCAAGCCCTATGCCTCCAACGTCAACGGGATCGCCCTGACTCGCGATAACCGCTTCCTGTATTTCAAGCCGGTCACCAACGTCAATCTCTATCGGATCGAGACGCAGTATCTCGCCGATCCGAATCTCGATGCCGGCACGCTGCTGTCCAAGGTGCAATTCGTGAAGGAGGTCGGCATTACCCACGGCCTGGAGGCGGACAGCTCGGGCAACATCATCCTGACGAGCTCGCTCGATTATTCGATCAAGTACCTGTCGCCCGATTTCACCGTCCACACGCTGGTGACGGATTCACGCCTGATCTGGCCGGATTCGCTCGGCATCGGCACGAATGGCTACCTGTATGTCTCGAGCTCGCAACTCAATCGCGGCGCGCAGTGGAACAACGGCGTCAGCCGGGCTACGCTTCCCTACGGTGTCTACAGGACACGCCTGCCGCACTGAAGGCATCGTTGCCGACGCACCTTGTCTCCCCCCTTCGACTACGAGAGAGCTCATGAAAAACGGAATGCGCAGGCTTGTGCAATGCATGGGCGCGCTGGGGTTCGTGGTGGCCTTCGCCATGCCGGGCGCCGCCGCGGGCAAGGCGCCGGATTCCGGCATTCCCGTCGCGAACCCGGTGGCGCCCGCCGACGGCGGCTTCGTGGCCGTCGGCCGGAAGGTGCTGGTGCGTTTCGGCGACAACACGTTCCGCCTCGATTTCACGACGTCCGCGCAAATGAGCTTCGTCGGCCTCACCGGGCCCTACAAGGGCGTGACGGATACGGTCGACTACCATGCCGCGGAGATACGGCCGAACGTCTACCTGGTGTATTGGCACGAGCTGCACACCGGCGACAACGTCGTGCATGTCGAGGACTACGAAAGGCATGTGGTCTATACGAACATCGTGCATGCGAACGGGCAGACCGTGCATATGCGAGGCGATATTCGTTTCGAGGACGACGCGCCGTCCCATTGAGCCCGGCGCGGGCGGCATTGCCACGATCGCGTCGCGGCAATGCCGGTGCTGCTCATGCCGGCCGAAGGCGCCCGCTCAATCCCCCGTCGCCACCGCGTAACGCTCCAGCCAATGCGCATACGGCGCCGGCAGCACCCACGAGGGCCGCTCCACGCCCAGCTTCTTGGCCGCGAAATACGGCCAGTGCGGATCGGCCAGGTGCGCGCGCCCGACCATCACCAGGTCGAGCTGGCCTTGTTCGACGGTGCGATTGGCCACCTTCGGATCGTCGATGCCCCAGGCCGAGGCGACCGGCAACCCGGTTGCCTGCTTGACCTGTGCCGCGATCGGCGCGAGGAAGCCCGGGCCCCAGGGAATCTGCGCGTCGGGTGTCGAGAAGCCCACGCTGACGCTCAGCATGTCGAGCCCGCCGCGCTTCAGGTCGCCCGCCAGGCGAATCGATGCATCGAGCGTGGCCGCATCGTCGCCGTCGTATTCGATCACGCCGAAGCGTGCCGTCAGCGGCAGGTTCTCCGGCCATGCCGCGCGCACGTCGGCCAGCGTTTCCAGCAGGAAGCGGCTGCGTCGCGTCCAGTCGCCGCCGTATTCGTCGCTGCGCTGGTTCGCATGCGGCGAGAAGAAGCTCTGCGCCAGGTAGCCGTGCGCGAAGTGCAGCTCCAGCCATTCGAAACCCGCCTCGCGAGCCCGGCGCGCCGCGGCCGCGAAATCGCCGCGCACGCGCGCGATGTCCTCGTGCGTCATGGCCTGCGGCACCTTCGGCAGGTGCTTGCCGAAGGCCGAGGCCGACGGCGAAATGGTCTGCCAGCCGCCCGGCGCGTCGTTGGCGATATGGTCGTCGCCTTCCCAGGGACGGTTCGCGCTCGCCTTGCGGCCCGCATGCGCGATCTGGATGCCCGGCACCGCGCCGGCCGCCTTGATCGCGGCGGCGATGCGCGCCAGCCCGGTGATCTGCGCGTCGTCCCAGAGGCCCGTGCAGCCCGGCGTGATGCGGCCTTCCGGCGACACCGCGGTGGCCTCGACGATCACCAGGCCGGCGCCGCCGCGCGCCAGGCTCGTGTAGTGCGCCAGGTGCCAGTCGTTGACGAAGCCGTCGACGGCGCTGTACTGGCACATCGGCGGCACCGCGATGCGGTTGCGCAGCTCGACGTCCTTCAGGCGGAACGGGGTAAACAAAGCGGTCATGCTCTTGCCTCTCGGTCAGGTGACGGTTCGCGCGGCCGGCTCTGCCATCGGTATGCCGAGGCGTCGCGCCGAAACCGCGGGACACGTCCAAACGAAGCGCGCCGGATCGAACGGCGCGCGGATCAGGGTTTTCACGGAGTCTAAAGGGCGGTCGCCATAATGAAAACTATCTGCTGATTATCGAATCGATAAACGTGGCTAATGGCGACGGATGCCGCGCCGGACGGCGATTTCGTCTGAAGGAAACGGAGAGGGCGGCGGGGAAAGCGGGGAAGCGGGGAAGCGGAAAGCGGGCGTTCAGCCCTTGATGCGGCGCGGCGGCGCGTAGCCATGTTTCCGGAACAGCCGGGCCAGGTAGGAGGGCGACTCCAGCCCGACCGCGGCGGCCGCGGCCACCACCGTCATGTTCGGCGCGCGCAGCAGCGCCCGCGCCTGCTCGACGCGTCGGCGCGACTGGTAGTCGACCACCGATTCGCCGGTCGCGTCGCGGAAGATGCGCGTGAGCGTGCGGCGCGACAGTCCGAACTCGTAGGCGATGCGGTCGAGCCCGACCGGCTGGTCGAGCGTCGCGTCGAGGAAGGCAAGGATGTCGCGCACCAGTTCGCGATGCGCGTCGGCGCTGCCGGGCGGCAGCGGTGCCGAGGCGAGGC
Source organism: Burkholderia sp. Cy-637 (assembly GCF_011753175.1). NCBI lineage: Bacteria > Pseudomonadati > Pseudomonadota > Betaproteobacteria > Burkholderiales > Burkholderiaceae > Burkholderia > Burkholderia sp. Cy-637. The sequence continues at coordinate 83,161 of NZ_VWWC01000004.1, forward strand.
CGGCTTCCACGCAGGCGGCCGCCGCCATCTGGGCGGCCAGCTCGGCGCGATAGGCGGCCAGCTCGCCGCCGCCGGCCTGGCCGGTGCCGGCGGCCACGCGCACGGCGTCGAGCAGCGGCAGCGGCGCGGACCAGACCGAGATCCGCGCGCAGGACAGCGCGCGCCGCGCCTTGCGCTCGCAATGGGCCACGAAATCGCGGGCCACGTAGACCGCCACGTGTTCCTGCTGGGGCCGGTAGCCGTGGGTGTCGTGCAGGCGATGCGGCGGGACCACCACGAAGGATTTCGGCGCGACGCGCAGCGGCGCCGCGTTCGATTCGACATTGAGGATCAACTGGCCGGCGCGCGGCAGCAGGAACATGTATTCCTCGTCGTGCGCGTGCGGCTCGGTGCGATAGCCGCCGACCGATACGTGCCGGACGTCGGCGACGCGGTCGTCCGAGAGATGACGGGAAGCGGTGGGATAGTGCTTCATGATGCGATTCCTGACGCGCCGGACCAGGCGCGGCGCACGCCATGCGATGCTTCGCGCGGCGGGGGCCGGCACGCGGATCGAGCGGCCAGTATAAGGCGCGTCGCGCCGGCGTCGAAATTCACGGCGGTGCGCTGCTTGCCGCTGCCTGCCGCCGGCTGGCGGCGCGGTGCTCGCCGGCCGGCGGCAGGCAAGCGCGAGCGCGCCAGCGGCAGCCGAGTCGTCCGACTACCGCCGCGCCATGCCGCCGCCTCCGCGCTCAGGCCTGGCGCGAATGCGCGCGCCGCCGGCGCACGGCATCGGCCAGCACGTCCAGCACCGGCTCGGTCTGCGCCCAGCTCAGGCAGGCGTCGGTGATCGACACGCCGCGCTTGAGCGGCACGCCCGGCTTCAGGTCCTGGCGCCCCGCCTCCAGATGGCTCTCGACCATCACGCCGACGATGCGCTGCTCGCCCTGCGCGAGCTGCCCCGCCAGGTCCTGCGCGACCTCGATCTGCCGCTCGTGCGACTTGTTCGAGTTCGCGTGCGAGCAGTCCACCATCACCTGCTCGCGCAGGCTGGCCTTGCGCAGCACCGCGCAGCAGGCTTCCACGTGCTCCGCGTCGTAGTTCGGGCCGTTCTTGCCGCCGCGCAGGATCACGTGCGCGTCGTCGTTGCCGCGCGTCTCGAAGATCGCGGCCATGCCCATCTTCGTCATCCCCATGAAGGCATGCCTGGAGGCCGCGGCCACGATCGCGTCCGAGGCCACCTGCACGCCGCCGTCGGTGCCGTTCTTGAAGCCGATCGGGCAGCTCAGACCCGAGGCGAGCTGGCGATGGCTCTGGCTCTCGGTGGTGCGCGCGCCGATCGCGCCCCAGGCGATCAGGTCGGCGATGTACTGCGGGCTCAGCAGGTCGAGGAACTCGGTGGCGGCCGGCAGGCCCAGCGCGTTGATGTCGAGCAGCAGGTGGCGCGCCGCGCGCAGCCCTTCGTTGATGCGGAAGCTGCCGTCCAGGCGCGGATCGTTGATGTAGCCCTTCCAGCCCACCGTGGTGCGCGGCTTCTCGAAGTAGACGCGCATGGTGATCAGCAGCTCGTCCTGCCGCGTGTCGGCGGCGGCCTTCAGGCGGCGCGCGTAGTCGAGCGCCTGGTCGTGATCGTGGATCGAGCAGGGGCCCACCACCAGCAGCAGGCGGTCGTCGCGGCCGTGCAGGATGTCGCCGATCGCCTTGCGGGTGTCCTCGACCAGGGTTTGCGTGGCCTGCGGCACCGGCAGCTCGTCCTGCAGCAGCGCCGGCGAGATCAGCGGGCGCACCGCGCCGATGCGCACGTCGTCGATGCGCGTGGTGTCCTGGGTCGCGTCGGCGACGCCGACCTCGCGGTCGTGCGAGGGATTGTCGAGGTTCTGCATGGAAATTCTCCGGGGACGTCTTTTTGAATGTCGGGCAGGCTCGATTATGGCATTCGGCCGTGACGGCGGAGCGGGCGGACGGGGGCGGTGAAGGAAAATGAAGAAGGCGATCCGCGACGGCGGATCGCCCCTGGGCGACAGCGTTTTTTTGTTATCGGCGCGCGTGCCGCGTCGCTCAGTGCTGCGTTTCCGGCGCCAGCGAGCTGCTCGGCAGCAGGGCCGTCAGCGCGCAGGTGCTGGGCGCGGGCTTGCCGGCGAAGCGATCGTAGAGCCAGGGCAGCATGCCGGCGGCCCAGGTCGCGACCGAGCCGAAGTGATCGAGCGGATATTCGACATGGACCACCGGCGTGCCGCTCGCGCAGAACTTCTGCGCCAGGGCGCGCACGTCGTGGGCCAGCATCACGCCGTCGCCCACCTGCAGGCTGAAGGTGCCGTCCACGATGCCGATGGTGCCCTGGCCGATGTACATCGGGATGGTCGGCGAGGGGGCCAGCCCCGCGTTCACCTTGTTGGCGTAGGTCACGTACACCGGGATGCTGTTGATGTCGTTCGCGTATTGCGGCTTGAACAGGGTCTTCCAGCGCAGGCCCGTGTACCTCGGCAGGATGTAGGCGAGCGACTGGCTCTGGATGTCCTTGAACACGGCCACGCCGGTATCGCTCAGGTAGGGCGTCAGGTCGAAGCCGAAGCCTCTAGAGAGTCCCGCCAGCGCGGCCGCGGCCACGCCGCCCCAGACGATGCTGCCGTCCACGTACTTGAGGTTGTGGGCGGGGTCGACCAGCACGCCGCCCTCGGCCGCGCCCACCAGCTGCTTGTTGACGTCGGGCGCGTAGCTCGGCGCCAGTTGCGCGGCCCAGTTGGTGGCGATCGCCCCGCCGGAATAACCGATCATCGCCACCTTGCTCGCGGGCGTGAGGCCGGTGGACGAGGTATTGAGCGCCGCGCGGATCGAGTCGAGCGTGGTCATGCCGTATTCGGGGCCGGCCGCGAAGTCGGCGGTCTGGCCTTGCGTATCGGGCACGATCACGTTGTAGCCGAGCAGCAGCAGCGCCGAGAGCGGGATCGATTCGGCGCTGTAGATCAGGGTGCCGAGATTGACGAACTTGGTGATGTCGCGATCGCCGGCGATCACCTGCGAGGGTTCGTCGTAGGGGTTCAGCGAGTCGTAGGCCGACTGGTAGGAGATGGCGTGGCCGTTGCTGACCTGGCTGCGGATCACCGAGGTGACGTTGACCACCGGCTGGTTCTGCGCGTTGTTGGTGCGATACAGCAACTGCTCGGCCTTCAGCGCGGTCGGGATGCCGGCCACGTGATAGGTGACCTCGCGCGTCTTGAGCACCGTGCCGGCCGGAATCGATGCCAGGGGCGTGTTGCCGGTGTAGCTGTAGAACGGATCGGAAACGGTGGCCGGCCCGGCGCTGGCCGGCGACGCGGCCAGGCCCAGCAGGCAGGACACGGCCGCGGCGGCGGCCAGGGAGAGTTTGGATGACATGCGAGAAGTCCCTCTGTGAGTTTGTTTCGTTTATGTAGTTTCAACAGGACTGCAAAGCGATCGATTGCATCGAAACGGGAACGAATTGGCCGGAATATGTGGTTCTTCTCGGGCGGGCGTCTCGAACCCGTCGCGAGGATTCTGGATGACGGGCTGCCTGGAAATCAACCGCGCGCCCGCTCCAAACAGGTTTTTGAAACGCTCGCGAGCATGCGCGGCCGCCTAGCACGAAGCCGGCGGCGGATTCGTGAAATGAGCGGGCCGCTCGCTCGGCACAGGGAAAACGCCGGGGCGGCGCGGCCCCCGCGCGACGGGCCCGGCGCGCGGCTGGCCCGATCGTGCTCGATGCCTGGCCCGATCGGGCGCGACCGTTTTTTTGTGCTTCGGCATGCTGGCGCCACTTTTACGTGGGAGCCAGTTCATGAGTCTTGTTGGAATCCTGTCCGCGTCGGCGGGCGTCGCGAACGATCGCGGCGATCCGCGGCCGCATTTCCTCAGCGTGTTCCCGGCCGGTGCCGGCGGCGGCAACCCGGCGCCCGTGGTGCTCGATGCCGATACGCTGCCGGCCGAGGCCATGAAGGCGGTGGCGGCGCGTTATGGTCACGAAAGCGCCTTCGTCTGCATGCCTGAGGATCCTCGCAACCTGTGCCGGCTGCGCTTCTTCGTGCCCGAGCACGAGATGGAGATGTGCGGGCATGCCACGCTCGGCGCGATGTGGCTGCTGCGCGAGACCGGCCGCTGGACCGGCGCGACGGCCCGCGTCGAGACGCTGAGCGGCGTGGTCGAGTTGCGTTACGACGAAGCGGCGCGACGTATCGACGTGAGCCAGCCGCGCGGCAGCGTGCAGCCGGTCGAGGATGCGGGCCTGCTCGAGGCAATCCGCGAGGTGCTGCGCCTCGATGCCGACGCGCTTGGCCCGCATGGCATCGTCAACGCCCGCACCAGCCGCACCAAGACGCTGGTGCCGATCCGCTCGGTCGAGCGGCTCCATGCGATCGCGCCCAGGCTCGACGCGGTGCGCGCGCTGTGCGACGCGCTCGGATCGACGGGACTCTATCCCTTCGCAATCGAAGCGGCCCGGCCGCTGGTCCTGCAGGCGCGGCAGTTCCCGCGCGGCTCCGGTTATCCCGAGGACGCCGCCACCGGCATCGCGGCGGCGGCGACCCTGTATGGCGCGCTGCACCACGGCCTGCTGCCGGCCGGCGAGACGGCGATCACGATCCGCCAGGGCGTCGCGATGGGCCGGCCGTCGAGCATCGGCGTGGCCCTGCGCGAGCCGGGCAATCCCGAGGCGGGCTGCTGGATCAGCGGCGCGGTGGAACCGACCACGCTGGAGCCGCGCGCATGAAGACCTATACCAATGCCCAGGTGGCCGGCTGCCTCGATATCCCTTCCTCGGTCGAGGCGATCCGCCGGGCCTACCTCGAGATGGCGAACGGCGGCGCCAGCGTGCAGCCGCGCGCGCGGATCGGCCTGGCCGACCTGAAGTTCAGCGCGATGAGCGCGATGCTCGGCTCGGCGCGGCTGGCGGCCAGCAAGCTCTACACGACCATCGACGGACGTTTCCGTTTCTACATCGCGCTGTTCTCGCTCGACGACGGCGAACTCGTGGCGCTGCTCGAAGGCGATTCGATCACCGGCTTCCGTACCTCGGCCACCACGCTGCTGGCCGCCGAGCACCTCGCGCGCCCGGGCAGCGCCAGCCTCGGGCTGTTCGGCAGCGGCATCCAGGCTCGCGCGCATGCGCTGGCCTTCGCGGCGCGGCCGGGCTTGCGCGAGCTGCGCATCCACAGCCCGGACGAGGCAAGTGCTCGCGCGCTGGCCGAGGAGATCGCCACCGGCCACGGGATCGGGACGCGCGTGGTCGAGGCGCGCGAAGCCGCCGCGGCGGACATCGTGGTGCTCGCCACGCGCGCATCCGAGCCGGTGCTTCGCGGCGACTGGCTGCGGCCCGGCGCCTTCGTCGCCAGCATCGGCGCGACGCGGCCGGACCAGCGCGAGATCGACGATGCCTCGCTGCAACGCGCCTCGCGGCTGGTGGTCGACTGGACCCGGCAGACGCCGCTCGAAACCGGCGACCTGCTGCTGCCGCCGCGCGAGCTGGTCGAGCGCCGACCGCTGGTCGACCTGTCGACGGTGATCGCGGCCGGCGAGCGCCGTGCCGGGGACGCCGAGGACATCGTCATCTACAAGGCCGTCGGCATCGCGCTGCAGGATGCGGCGGTGGCCTGTCTCGCCTACACGCGGCTCGTTTCAGGACATTGAGCCGCCGTCTTGCTACCCGCGTTCGCCCGCGAACGCCCAGGAGTTCCTCATGAAGTTTCCGCTCACCGCCCGCATCGTGGCCGGCATGCTGCTCGGCATCGCCGCCGGTTATGCCTGCCATGCCGGCTTGCCGGCCGACCAGGCCGCTCGCTTCGGCGGCTATTTCTCGCTGCTCGCCGACGTGTTCCTGCGGCTGATCAAGATGATCATCGCGCCGCTGGTGTTCTGCACGCTGGTGACCGGCGTCACCCGCATCGGCGACGTGCGTACCGCCGGCCGCATCGGCCTGCGCACGCTCGGCTGGTTCATGGCGGCCGGGTTCCTGTCGCTGGTGCTGGGCGCGTGCCTGGCGAACTGGCTGAAGCCCGGCGCCGTGCTGGGGCTGCCGCTGCCGCCGGCCAACGCGAGCTCGGGGCTCAATGCCGGCGCGCTGTCGCTGAACCAGTTCGTGGCGCACCTGGTGCCGAGCAGCATCGTGCAGGCGATGTCCGGCAACGAGATCCTGCAGATCGTGGTGTTCGCCGCGTTCTTCAGCGCCGGGCTCACGGCGCTCGGCGACAAGGGCGCGCTGGTGGTGCGCCTGCTCGACGAGGTGGCGCACGCGATGCTGAAGGTGACGGGCTACGTGATGGCGCTCGCGCCGATCGCCGTGTTCGGCGCGATCGCGAACGTGGTGTCCTCGCGCGGCTTGTCGGTGCTGCTCACCTACGGACGCTTCATGGGCGAGTTCTACGGCGGCCTGCTGCTGCTCTGGCTGCTGCTGGTGCTGGCCGGCGGGGCCCTGCTGGGCCGTCGCGTGTTCGCGCTGATCCGGTACATGCGCGTGCCGATGCTGCTCGGCTTCAGCACCGCCAGCAGCGAATCGGCCTATCCGAAGACGCTGGAGCAACTGGAGCGCTTCGGCGTGCCCAAGCGCATCGCCAGCTTCGTGCTGCCGATCGGCTATTCCTTCAATCTCGACGGCACCATGATGTATTGCACCTTCGCCACGCTGTTCATCGCGCAGGCGTACGGCGTGCACCTGTCCTTCGCGCAGCAGGTGTCGATGCTGGCGATCCTGATGCTGACCAGCAAGGGCATGGCGGCGGTGCCGCGCGCCTCGCTGGTGGTGATCGCGGCCACCCTGGGCCAGTTCGATATTCCCGAGGCGGGCCTGCTGCTGGTGATGGGCGTGGATCACTTCCTCGACATGGGGCGTACCGCCACCAACGTGATCGGCAACGCGGTGGCCTCGGCGGCGGTGGCGAAGTGGGAGGGGGTGTTGATGGAGGAAGGGGCGCGGGAGGAGGCAGAGGCAGAGGCGGAGGCGGACGACGTGGTCCAGCGCGCCGAGGCGGCGGCGACCGTGCCGGTGGCGATGCGGCACGGTCATCGAGCGGCCTGACCCGTCGTCAAGGCGTTCGGCTGGCGCGCTGCCGGCGCCTCACCCCGCTCGCGCGATCAACTCGCGCAGCACCGCGTCGACCTCCACCTCGCCCTTCAGGATCGGCCCGTGGGTGCACTCGTAGTCGATCCAGCCTTCGTTGAAGCCGTCGAGCATGCGCATGCGCGGCAGCGGATGGCGCATGCCCTGCGCGCGGAACAGCGTGTCCCAGGCGCGCCGGTCCACCGCCTCGGCCTGCACCGGCTTGCCGAGCACGCGCGAGAAGGCCGCCGCGAGATCGTGCGGGCTCAGGCGGCGCGGCCCTTCCATCTCGACCACGCGCAGGCCCTGCCAGCTTTCCTGGATCAGCCGCGCCGCCACGCGCCCGACGTCGGCGGTGGCGTTCATCGGCACGGGGCGCGCCAGCGGCTGCAGGAAGCTGGCGATCAGGCCGTGCTCGCGCGCCGATTCGATGTCGCGGCTGGCGTTCTCGATGAACCAGCCGGGCCGCAGCAGCGTGACCGGCATCGGCAACTCGCGCAGCGCTTGCTCCATCAGCCCGCGCTGCGTGAGCAGGTTCATCTCGCCGGCCTGCGCGCCGATGGTGCTCAGGCACAGCACGCGCTCGGGCCGCGCCGCGCGCAGCGCCGCCACCACCGCGTCGATGATGCGGCGCGCCTTCGGAAAACCCGGCTCGGGATCGAAGTCGGACGGCGGCAGCACGAACACCGCGCGCGCGTTCTCGAAGGCGGCGGCCAGCGCGCGGGCGTCGTCCATCTCGGCGGTGGCGATCTCGCAGCCGCGCGCGGCCCAGTCGCCGGCGCGGCCGGCGTCGCGCACCACGGCCCGCACCGGGCGGCCCTCGCTGAGCAACTGGCGGCCGAGCGCGCCGCCCACCTTGCCGGTGATGCCGGTGATCGCATACATGGGGAATTCCTTCTCGCAGCGGGGCGCGAGCCGATGCCGGCGCCCCTCGGTGACCCGGGCCCGGCCGGGAATGAGGCGGATTGTGCGGGCTCGCCCGCGCGCGACCCAGGCCCGCCGGGTCAGGGCATTGATGACATGGCGTCATCGATCGGCGGCCTTCGGCTCGTGATACCTTTGCGCCATCCTCCCTCACGCCCGGCCCGCGCCGGTTCACCCCGATGCCATCGCGTCACGAGAACCTGTCCGGCGGAATCAGCGTGTTCGCGGCCGTGGTCGACACCGGCACCTTCGCGGCCGCCTCCGAGGTGATCGGCATGACGCCGCCCGGCGTCAGCCGCGCCATCGCCCGGCTCGAGAAGCGCCTGAAGATCCGCCTGTTCAATCGCACCACGCGCTCGGTCTCGCTGACCGACGAGGGGCGCCGTTTCTACGAGCAGGTCATGCCGCACCTGGCGGGCCTGGAGGAGGCGGCCGCGGCGGCGGCCGGCGACGCGGCGGTGGTGCGCGGCCGGCTGCGCGTCAACCTCGATCCGGTCTGCTACGGGCTGGTGCTGGGCGCGCCGCTCGAGCGCTTCATGGCCGCGCATCCCGGGCTGGACGTCGAGGTCATCGCGCGCGATACGGTCGGCGACCTGGTGCTGGAGGGTTTCGACCTGGCGATCCAGTTCGGCGAGCCGAAGGCTTCCACCCTGGTCGCGCGCAAGCTGTTCGACACCGGCGTGGTGACGGTGGCCGCGCCCGCCTACCTGGCGCGCCACGGCCGGCCGCTGCGGCCCGAGGACCTGGCCGGCGAGGGCCATCGCGTGATCGAGTTCCGCAATCCCGAGACGGGGCGCCCCTATCGCTGGGAGTTCCGGCGCAAGCGCCGGCACCTGGTGGTGGAGGCGCGCGGCCGGCTCATCGTCAACGATCCGGCCGCGCATGTGCGCGCCTGCGTGGCGGGCCTCGGCGTGGCGCAGATGCTGGCCTTCGCGGTCGAGCCGATGATCGCCGCCGGGCAGTTGGTCAACCTGTTCCCCGACTGGGCCGACGAGCGTTTCCCGCTGTATGCCTATTACCCCTCGCGCCAGCACCTGCCGGCGCGCACGCGCGCCTTCCTCGATTTCGTGATCGGCCTGACGGGCGGCACGCCGGGCTGAGGCGCGCTGCCCGCCGGCTCAGGCGAAGACCGGCGCGGCCGGATCGATCAGCTTGTCGAGCGTGATCGGCAGCTCGCGCACGCGCTGCCCGGTGGCGTGATGCACCGCGTTCGCCACCGCCGCCGCCAGCCCCGTGATGCCGATCTCGCCCACCCCGCGCGCGCCGAACTCGTTCAAGGCCAGGTCCGGATGATCGAGGAAGATCACCTCGATGTCGGGCTGGTCGGCATGCACCGGCACCGGGTACTCGGCGTAGTTGTTGTTGCCGGGCAGGCCGGTGCGCGGATCGTATTCGGTGGCCTCGAACAGCGCCATGCCGATGCCCATCACGATCGCCCCTTCCACCTGGTTGCGCGCCGTGAGCGGGTTCATCACGCGGCCCACGTCGATCGCGCTGACCACGCGCGCCACCCGCAGGTGCGAGATGCCCGGATCCCAGCGCACCTCCACGAAATGCACCCCGAAGGAGCGGAACGAGAACTTGCCGGCCGGCGCCGCCGAGGTACTGGCGAAGCCTTCCGCGTTGGCCAGGCGCCGCGACTTGAGCAGCGCGTCGAAGGCGATGCGGCGCTTGCCGTCGCTCAGCACGCCCTGCTCGAAGCCCAGCGCCTCGGGCTTGGCACCGGCGAAGGGCGCGCCCTCGGCCACGGCGATCTGCTTGAGCTGCAGGATCGCGTTGCGGGTGGCCTCGGCGATCGCCGGCGAGACGCTCGCGGTGGCCCAGGAGCCGCCCGACATCGGCGCGGCCGGGAACGCGGAACTGCCGAGCCGCACCTGGATCCGCTCGATCGGCAGGCCGCTCAGTTCCGAGACGATCTGCGCGGCGATCGTGTAGGTGCCGGTGCCGATGTCCTGGATCGCGCAGGTGACCAGCGCGTTGCCCTCGCTGTTCAGTTGCACGCGCGCCTCGGCCGGCGTGCGATAGGCGTCCCAGTTGCAGGCGGCCATGCCGTAGCCGATCCGCTCGCGGCCGTCGCGCATCGAGCCGATTGCGGGGTTGCGGCGCGCCCAGCCGAAGCGCTCGGCGGCGGTGGTGATCGCCTCGGGCAGGTGATTGCTCGACCAGGGCAGCCCGGCCGCCTCGTCCTGGGTCGAGAGGTTGGCCAGGCGGAACGCGAGCGGGTCCTGGCCGGCCGCCAGCGCCAGCTCGTCGATCGCCGATTCCAGCGCGAACAGGCCCGGCGCCGCGCCGGGTGCGCGCATCGAGGTCGAGCAGCCGCGGTTGACGCGCGTGGTCTGGTGGCTCACCAGCACGTTCGGGCAGGAATAGAGCACGCGCGAGACGCCGCCGCAGTTCTCGGTGAAGGAATCGGTCATGGCGGTGCTGTTGATCGACTCGTGGCGCAGCGAGCTGAGCTTGCCATTGGCATCGGCCGACAGGCGCAGCCGCTGCTTCGTCTCGGGACGATGGCCGGTGGCCGTGAACATCTGCGCGCGCGGCACCAGCAGCTTGACGGGGCGGCCCACCGCCAGCGAGGCGGCGCTGGCCGCCACCGAATGCGGCCACATGAACAGCTTGCTGCCGAAACCCGAGCCGATGAAGGGCGCCTCCACGGTGACCTGCTCGGGCGTCAGCCCGAACACGCTGGCCAGCGTGTTGCGATGCACGGTCACGCCCTGCGAGGCCTCGTAGACGTGCAGACGTCCATCCTCCCAACTCGCCACGGTGGCGTGCAGCTCCATCGGGTTGTGGGTCTCGACGGGCGTGCGATAGGTGAGGTCGACCCGGTAGGCGGCGGCCTCGAAGGCGGGTTCCGGCTCGCCGCGCGCATGGCCGCGCCCGCCGTCGCGCGTGCCGTTCTGCGCGAGGCCCTGGTCGAGCGTGGCCACCGCCGGCTGGCTGGCGTAGCTCACCGCCACGCGCATCGCGGCCTCGCGCGCGTGCTCGAAGGTATCGGCGATCACCAGCGCCACGAACTGGCCGGCGTAGTTGACGGTGGCGTCCTCGAAGGGCAGCCGCGATTCGTCGGTGATGGTGGCGCGCAGGATGGTCGGGATCGCGATCGGGCTTTTCTTCGGCCGATACAGGCGCGGCACGTGCTCGTGATGGAGGATGTCGATCACGCCCGGCACGCGCCGCGCCTCGCGCGTGTCGATGCGCAGGATGCGGCCGCTGGCGATGGTGCTGAACACGCCATAGGCGTGCACCATGCCGGCGGGATGCTGGTCGGCCGTGTAGGGCGCGGCGCCGGTCAGTTTCAGGCGGCCGTCGACGCGCTTGACCGGCTGGCCCACGAGGGTCTCGCTCATGCGGGGCTCCGGGAGGAAAGGGGGAATCGGTTCGAGGTGGGCATGGCGCGCCTCAGGCGGTGAGGGTCTGCAGGTTGCGCACCACGGCCTGCTGGCCGAGCGCGATCTTGAAACCGTTCTGACCGTAGGAGCGCGCACCTTCCAGCGCCAGCGCGGCGGCCCGCGCGAAGCTGTCGAGCGTGGCCGGCTGGCCGGCCAGCGAAGCCTCGGCGGCATGCGCGCGCCAGGGCCGGGTGCCCACCCCGCCCAGCGCGAGCCGGGCGCGCTCGATGGTGCCGCCGTTCGTCACCACGATCGCCGCGCAGGAGGCCAGCGCGAACTGGTAGGAGGCGCGGTCGCGCAGCTTCAGGTAGGCGCCGCGGCCGCCGGCCAGCGGCGCGTCGAGCGTGAGGTGGGTGATCAGCTCGCCGTCCTCCAGCGCGTGCTCGCGCCAGGGCGTGGCGCCGGGCAGCAGGTGGAAATCGAGGAAGTCGATCTCGCGCTCGCCTTGCGGGCCGCGCACGTGGACTTGCGCGCCGATCGCGGCGATCGCCACGCACATGTCGGACGGATGCGCGGCGATGCAATGCTCGCTGCCGCCCAGCACCGCGTGCACGTTGCGGTTCAGCCCGCCGATCGCGGCGCAGCCCGAGCCGGGCTCGCGCTTGTTGCAGGGCGAGACGCCGTCGCGGAAGTAGCCGCAGCGCACGCGCTGCATCACGTTGCCGGCGGTGGTCGCCTTGTTGCGCAGCTGGGTGCTCGCGCCGGACAGCAGCGCCTGCGACAGCACCGGGTAGGCCTGGCGGATCCGCTCGTCGCGCGCCAGCTCGGTGTTGCTCAACATCGCGCCGATCCGCATGCGCCCGTCGGGCAGCGTCTCGATGCGGTCGAGCGCGAGCTTGTGGATGTCCACCACGCGCGCCGGGCGCATCACGTCGAGCTTCATCAGGTCGAGCAGGGTGGTGCCGCCCGCCAGGTAGACGGTCTGTTCCTGCGCGCGGGCGGCGATCGCATTGGCGACCGAGTCGGCGCGGACATAGTCGAAGTTGCGCATCAGATCTGCCTCCCGCCCTTGGCGCGGGCGTCCTGGATCGCCGCCACGATGTTGCGGTAGGCGCCGCAGCGGCAGATGTTGCCGCTCATCGCCTCGCGCAGCGAATGGTCGTCGGCGGGGATCCGCGCGTCGCGCAGCACCGCCACCGCGCTCATCATCTGGCCGGCCGTGCAGTAGCCGCACTGGTAGGCGTCGTGTTCCCAGAAGGCCTGCTGGACAGGATGCAGGCGCCCGTTGCGCTCCAGCCCCTCGACGGTGGTCACCTCGTCGCCCTCGTGCATCAGCGCGAGCGACAGACAGGAGTTCACCGACACGCCGTTCACGTGCACCGTGCAGGCGCCGCATTGGCCGTGGTCGCAGCCCTTCTTGGTGCCGGTCAGTTGCAGGGAGTCGCGCAGCACGTCGAGCAGGATCGCGTTCGGCGCCACGCGCAGCTCGCGCGCCACGCCGTTCACGCTGAAGCGCAGGTTCGGAGCGCTCGCCTCGGCGGGGGCGGCGGCGGGCGCGGGCGTCTCCTCGATGGCCGGCTGGGGCTCGGCGGCGGCCGCGCTGGCGAGCCAGCCGCCGCTGCCGGCGGTGGCCACGCCGGAGGCGCCGGCCTGCAGGAAACGGCGGCGCGAGATCGTGGCGCGCTCGGGCGGGCTGGCGGCGTTGCCGGGGTCGTGGGCGGTCGGTTTGGAGTCGGCGGTCATGGGCGGATTACCGTATCGAGGCGTATTGAGGGGAGCGGGGGGGCGCGCGAGGGATCGCGCGCGAAGCTCATTAAACCGCCGTTGGCGGCCTCGTGACCGTCCCGATTTGCTTCAAGCCTCGTAGAGGAAAACTCATCAATGCGCGCCGGCGCGATCGACGATCATGGACGCTTTCCACCGCGGCGCGGGCCGACGGCTGCCAGGCTTGCCGCGACGGGCTCGGCGAGCCCGGCGTGGATGCGGCGCCATATGTGCGCGTATATCACGCAAGCGGACAGGCGGGATGCCGAGCCGTCTCGCGCGACACGTTCGGCAAGCCGCGTGCCCGCCGCACCGCGTCCCTGCCTGAGGAGTGCGTAGCAATGAGTGCAAGCAAGACCTGGTTCATCACCGGCACCTCGACCGGCTTCGGCCGGATCCTGACCGAGAAGCTGCTCGAACGCGGCGACCGCGTGGCGGCCACCCTGCGCGAGCCGGCGCGGCTCGACGCGCTGCGCGAGCGCCACGGCGAGCGGCTGTGGGTGCAGGCGCTCGACGTGACCGACGCGAACCGGATCGGCCCGGTGGTCGACGCGGCCTTCGAGGCCTTTGGCCGGATCGACGTGCTGGTCAACAACGCCGGCTACGCGGCCTTCGGCGCCGCCGACGAATTGTCCGACGCGCAGATCCGCCGCCAGCTCGACACCAACGTGCTCGGCTCGATCCGCGTGACGCGCGCGGCGCTGCCGCATCTGCGCGCGCAGGGCGGCGGGCGCATCCTGCAGGTCTCGTCGATGGGCGGGCAGATCGCCTTGCCGGGGCTGTGTGCCTATCACGCCTCGAAATGGGCGATCGAGGGCTTCTTCGAGGCGGTGGTGCAGGACGTGGCCTCGTTCGGCATCGAGGTCACCCTGGTCGAGCCGGCCGGCGCGCATACGAATTTCATCCACGGCCTGGACAATGCCACGCCGCTCGAGGTCTACGAGGACACCATCGTCGGCACGCGGCGGCGCGCGCTGGGCTCGCCGTCCACCTATCGCCTGCCGCTGTCGCCGGAGAAGGCGGTGGACGCGATGATCGCCAGCGTCGAGCAGAGCCCGGCGCCGCGGCGGCTGGTGCTCGGCGGCGGCGCCTACCGGCTGATCCACGAGGCGTTGACGGCGCGGCTCGCCGAACTGGAGGCGCAGAAGGAGATCGCCTTCGCGGCCGACGACGCGCAGTGAGCGGCGTGGGCTGAACGGCAGGGATCGCGATACGCGACTCGCGGCATCGCGGCGGTCCAGCCGCAAGGCCGCCGGGCGGCAACCCGGCAAGGCGGCAAAACCCCGAACCCACGCGGCGGCGGAGGTGGCGGCGCGCACGACCGGGCAAACCGGAGGCGCGCCGCATGGCGCAATTGGACGGGTTCCCGTCGCTTCGCGGCAAAAGTCAAAAATCGGCGATTCCGTTACTCCGGCATGAGGCGCGCTGCCGGCACGGCCGGCGTTCGCGGCTCGCCCAGGCCGCCGTTCCGTCCGATTCCTCGATGCCGACCATGTCCCGAACCCTCACGATCCGCGGCGGGCTCGCCGCCACGATTGCCGGCTGTACCGCGCTGCTGATGCTGGTGATCGCGGCTGCCGCGTTCTCGCTCGTCAAGAGCAATGGCGCGCTCGACGCGATGTACCGCGACGACACCGCCTCGGTGGTGCACCTCAAGACCAGCTCCGAGCGCATGCTGATGCTGCGCGTGGGCCTGGGCAACGTCGAGCAGATCATCAGCGCGGGCAAGCCGGCCGGCGACGAGATCCGCCGCCTGCATGCGCTGCTCGACGAGAGCAATCGCGAGCTCGATGCCTATCGCGCCCTGCACGCGCCCGACGCGGCCGAGAAGAGCTTGCTGGACACCATGCTGGCCCGGCGCGACCGGCTGCTGTCGCAGGCCTTCGCCAAGGGCCTCAAGCAGCTCGACAGCGACAACCTGGTCGACTTCCTCGGCACCCAGCGCGACATGCCCAGCGCCTGGTTCGACGAGTACCAGCAGGCGCTCACCGCGCTGGAGGCCTTCCAGGTCGAGCGCCAGCGCGCCCGCTTCGAGCAGGCCGCGCGGCGCTTCGACATGACGCTGGCGGGTTTCGGCATCGCCGCGCTGGTGGCGCTGGTGGCCGGCTTCATCGCGCATCGCGGCCTGGCGCGCGCGATCGTCGGGCCGATCGACGCGGCCGTGGGGCACTTCGCCAGGATCGCGGCGGGCGACCTGACCGGGCGCATCGAGATCGGCCGGGGCAACGAGATGGACCGGCTGCTGGCCGCCCTCGACGAGATGCGCGGCCACGTGGCCGGGGTGGTCGGCAAGGTGCGCGAGGGCACCGACGCGATCCGGCTCGACGCGCGCGACATCGCCGGCGGCAATCGCGACCTGTCGGCGCGAGCCGGCCAGCAGGCCTCCTCGCTGCAGCAGGCCGCGGCCAGCATGGAACAGTTGACGGCGACGGTGCGCCAGAATGCCGACAACGCGCACGACGCCAGCGCGCTGGCCACGCGCGCCTCCGAGATCGCCACCCGTGGCGGCGAGGTGGTGCGCCGCGTGGTGCGCACCATGGACGCGATCGCCGACAGCTCGACGCGCATCGTCGGCATCGTCGGCGTGATCGAGAGCATCGCGTTCCAGACCAACATCCTCGCGCTCAACGCGGCGGTCGAGGCGGCCCGCGCCGGCGACCAGGGGCGCGGCTTCGCGGTGGTGGCCAGCGAGGTGCGCCAGCTCGCGCAGCGCTCGGCCGCGGCGGCCAAGGAGATCAAGGAGCTGATCTCGGCCTCCAGCACGAACGTCGGCGAGGGCAGCGCGCTGGTCGGCCAGGCCGGCGCGACCATGGACGAGATTCTCGGCGCGGTGCGCAGCGTCAACGCCATCATGGCCGACATCAGCCTGGCCTCGCGCGAGCAGTCGGCGGGCATCGAGCTGGTCAATGCCAGCGTGGTGCAGATGGAGGCGAGCACGGCCCACAACGCGGCCCTGGTCGAATCGGCCTCGGCCAGCTCGGCCTCGCTGGAGCGGCAGAGCGAGAGCCTGCACGCGGCCGTGTCGTGGTTTCGGGTGGTGGAGGGGGCGGCGGCCTGATCAGCGGCGCGGGCCGTCGCGAGGCTCGCGCAGGTAGTGGATATCCCATTCGGCCTCGTCGGTCCACACGAAGCCGTGCCGCTGGTAGAAGCGGTTCGAGGCGCTGCCGCGCAGCGCGCCCACGCGGATCGGCGCGGCCTGCGCGTCGGCCTCGGCGAAGATCGCCGCCAGCACGGCCGCGCCGATGCCCCGGCCCTGCATGGCCGGCTCGATATAGAGGTGGTCGAGCAGCCAGGGTCGCGTCTGGCGACGCAGCAGCACGAAGCCGGCGCGCACGCCGTCGGCCTCGACGAAGCGGCAATCGGCCGGCGTGAAGCCGGCCAGGAAGCGCTCGCGCGCCCGCTTCGGATCGAAGCGGCCGAGCGCTTCCAGGCTCTCGCGCATCGCCGCAATGCGGATCGCCACCAGCGCCTCGACGTCGTCCAGGGTGGTCGGGGAAAGATCCAGGATCACGGCCGATCATTCCCCTTCATTGCTGCGCCTCGGCATACTCGCGCGCCTGCCCCAGCAGCCACTCGCGAAACGCCTCCAGCGGCTTGCTGTGGCTCAGCTCGGTCGGGTAGACGAGGTAATAGGCCGCGTCGTCGCGCATCGCCTCGCGCGCGGCGGCCGGCACCGCGTAGGGCACCACCACGCCCAGCTGCGCCTCGCGCCCGTCGACGAAGAACTTCGGCACCAGCGCGATGCCGAGCCCGGCCGCCGCCGCGCTGATCAGCATGGTGTGCAGCTCGTAGCGGTCGCCCTGCATGGTGCCGTGGTCCTCCACGCCGAGCGCGCCGAACCAGCGCGACCAGCCGTCGGGCCGCGTGGTGGAGTGCAGCAGCGGATAGGCCAGCAGCTCGTGCGGCTTGCGCACCGCCTTCCTCAGCAGCGCCGGCGCGCACACCGGCACCACTTCCTCGCCGAACAGGTAGTCGGCCGCGGCGCCGGGCCAGGTCGGCTTGCCGTAATGAATCGCCGCCTCGAAGTGCGACTCCTCGAAGGAGAAGATGCCGGTGCGCGCGCCCATGTTGACCCGCACCTCGGGACATCGCTCGTAGAAATCCTTCAGGCGCGGGATCAGCCACTGAGAGGCGAAGGTCGGCAGCACCGCCAGCTCCAGGTAGCTGCCGCCGCTGCCGTGCGCGATGATCGACAGCGTGTCGCGGTCGAGGTTCTCCAGCGCGCGCCGCACCTGGGTGCTGTAGAGCCGGCCCGCGCGCGTGAGCACCACGCGCTGCTTGGCGCGCACGAACAGGCGCACGCCGAGGCTGGCCTCCAGCGTCGCGATCTGCCGCGAGATCGCGCTTTCCGTCAGGAACAGTTCGCGCGCCGCGTAGGTGAAGCTCTGGTGGCGGGCCGCCGCCTCGAAGGCCAGCAGCGCGCCCATGTTCGGGATCTTGAATTTGCGCATGTTGATTCCGAAAACGCATCAAGTGGCAATTTTATCTCGCTTTACGCCGGCCGCGGCCATTTCGAATAATGCGTCCGGAGCAAGCCAGCCCATGCGCCGCCCGCGCGGCGAGGCCGGCTGGCCAGAGACCCCGACGAGATCCCCGATGCGCAATTCGAACCTGCAAGCCCTGTTGACCACCCTGCTCGGCGAGCCGAAGACCGACGCCCTGTTCGCCACGCTGAACCTGCCGCCGCTGCTGGCGGATTGGGAAGACGGCACGGTCACGCGCGCCGAGCTGGCCCAGGCGATGAACATGGCGCTGTTCGAGGACCTGCTGGAGCGCTCGCCGAACGGCCGCGACTACACGCGCGATGCGATCGCAGCCGGCGGCTCGGTGTTCTTCGACCACGGCGCGCTGCGCACCGTGCGCTGGCGCGAGACCGGCGCGCTGCCGCCGGGCGAGGCCGCCTTCGCGCGGATCCTGCGCCCGCTGGGCTTTCGCCTGAACGGCCGCTACCCGCTCGACAAGCTCGGCATGACCGGCCGCGCCTACGCCCACGAGGACGCGCCCGACGACATCGCGCAGTTCTTCGTCAGCGAGCTTCATCCCGAACGCTTCTCGACCGAATTCCAGCAGGCGGTCAGCCGCGTGCTGCGCACCTCGCGCGACCCGCTCACGCCCGAGGCGCTCGGCCTGCTCTGGGAGCTGGAGCGCGACGGCACGCTGCCGCTCGAGGCCGCGCACCGGCTGCTGCCGGCGATCGTCGGCGCCTTCGCGCGCCAGCACGAGGTGCCGAGCGTCGACGACTACGAGCTGCTGCTGGCCGAATCGGCCGAGATGGCCTGGATCGCCACCGAGGGCAATGCCTTCAACCACGCCACCGACCGCGTGGCCGACGTGTTCGCGCTGGCCGAGGCCGAGAAGGCCAAGGGCCGGCCGATGAAGCCGGAAGTCGAGCGCTCGCGCTCGGGCCGCGTGTTCCAGACCGCCTATCGCGCCGACATCGTGGAGCGCCAGTTCCGCACCGCCGAGGGTCGCATCCTCTCGCGCAGCGTGCCGGGCTCGTTCTACGAATTCATCACGCGCAAGCGCGAGTTCGACCGCGCGACGCACCAATGGAAGCTCGACCTGCGTTTCGACGCCGGCAACGCCCAGGGCATCTTCAAGATGACCGCCAACGCGGGGCGCTGAGCCGGCCGCGCGGCCCGGCGCGCCTTGCGGTGCCGGGCTTGATGAGCAAAGTGCAAGAGGTGGTGCGTGGAAGTCGTTTGATCCGCCGTTTCCGGCTGCCGACAATCGGCGCTCCCGCCAGGCCGCCAGGCAGCGCCGGCCGCCATCGACCCATGTTCCGCCGGCACGCCGCGAGCGTGCCGGACCCGACCAGGAAGACCCCGACTCACAGGCAGCACCCGCAAGTCCACTGCCGACAGCGCCCCGGCGCCCCGGCGCCGCCCCCGATTCCCGTTCCCGAAGGAAGCGTCCCATGAGATTCCCGCCGAGATTTGCCCGCCGCGCCGTGCTGTCCGCCCTCGTGCTCGCCTGTGCCGCGGGCGCTTCCGGGGCCGCGCTGGCGCAGGAAATCGTCAAGATCGGCGTGGCCAGCCCGCTGACCGGCAGCGCCGCCGCCTACGGCAAGGACATCGAGAGCGGCGTGCGGATGGCGGTGGACGAGGCCAATGCCGGGCACCCGGTGATCGGCGGCAAGCCGGTGAAGTTCGTGGTCGATTCGCAGGACGACCAGGGCGACCCGCGCGTCGGCGTGCAGGTCGCCCAGCAACTGGTGGACGACCACGTGGCCGCGGTGGTGGGCCACTTCAACTCCGGCACCACGCTGCCGGCCTCGAAGATCTACGCGAAGGCCGGCATTCCGATGCTCACGCCCGCCGCCACCAATCCCGACATCACGCGCGCCGGGCTGGACACGGTCTACCGCGTGATCGCCAACGACATCCAGAACGCCGGCAACGCGGGCGAATACGCCGCGGCCGTGACCAAGGCCAAACGCATCGCGATCATCGACGATCGCACCGCCTTCGGCCAGGGCGAGGCCGACCAGTTCGAGAAGGCCGTCAAGGCCAACGGCGGCACGGTGGTGACGCGCGAATTCGTGTCGGACAAGGCGGTCGATTTCAGCGCCCAGCTCACCCGCATCAAGAGCACCAATGCCGACCTGGTGTTCTTCGGCGGGCTCGACGCGCAGGCCGCGATGCTGGTCAAGCGGATGCGCCAGCTCGGCATGCGCGCGCAGTTCCTGGCCGGCGGCGGCGTGATGAACGCGAACTTCATCAAGCTCGCGGGCCCGGCCGGCGAGGGCGCCTCGGTCTGGGAATACGGCCAGCCGCTCGAGCGCCTGGCACGCGGCAAGACCTTCGCGACCGACTTCCGCCGCAAGTACGGCGTGGACATGCTGGCCTACGCGCCGTTCGCCTACGACGCCGCCTGGATCGCGATCCGCGCCATGCAGAAGGCCAACAGCACCGCGCCGGCGGTCTACAACGCGGCGCTCAAGAGCACCCGCTACGACGGCATCACCGGCACCATCGCCTTCATGCCGAACGGCGACCTGAAGCAGCCCAGCTCGACGCTCTACGAAGTGAAGAGCGCGGCCTGGGTACCCGTCACCACGCGCCAGAGTGTCGAATGACGCCGCTGGCCGATGAGGATCCGGTGCGCCGCATGGCGCGCCTCGGTCCGAGGCGCGCCATGCGGCGGCGGCTCGGCGACCATCGCGTCGAGGGGCCGCCGCGCCCGCGGCGACGCGGCCCCATGAATCCCTTTTCCGCATTCCCCAATCCAGAGGTGGCAACGTGAACGCAGCAAGCATCCTTTCCGAACTCGGCATCGACCATCTCGTCCAGGGCGGCGAACTCGCCGTGCATTCGCCGATCGACGGCCAGCTGATCGCCCGCGTGGCGACCCAGGGCGAGGCCGAGGTCGACGCGGCCCTGGCCGCCGCCCAGCAGGCCTTCCTGGCCTGGCGCGAAGTGCCGGCGCCGCGTCGCGGCGAGCTGGTGCGGATCCTCGGCAACAAGCTGCGCGAGAAGAAGCCGGCGCTCGGCGCGCTGATCACGCTGGAGGCCGGCAAGATCCTGCAGGAAGGGCTGGGCGAGGTGCAGGAGATGATCGACATCTGCGATTTCGCGGTGGGCCTGTCGCGCCAGCTCTACGGCCTGAGCATCGCCTCGGAGCGCCCCGGCCACCGGATGGCCGAGACCTGGCATCCGCTGGGCGTGTGCACGGTGATCTCGGCCTTCAACTTCCCGGCCGCGGTGTGGTCCTGGAACGCGGCGCTGGCCCTGGTGTGCGGCAACGCGGTGATCTGGAAGCCTTCCGAGAAGACCCCGCTGACCGCGCTGGCCACCCACCAGATCCTGCTCGACGCGCTGCGCGAATTCGGCGACGCGCCGGCCGGCCTGGCCGCCGTGATCAACGGCGGCCGCGAGATCGGCGCCAAGCTGGTGGCCGATCCGCGCTCGAACATCGTCAGCGCCACCGGCAGCACCGAGATGGGCCGCAAGGTCGGCGTCGAGGTGGCGCGCCGCTTCGGCCGCTCGCTGCTGGAGCTGGGCGGCAACAACGCCGGCATCGTCTCGAACACCGCCAACATGGAGCTCGCGCTGCGCGGCATCCTGTTCTCGGCGGTCGGCACCGCGGGCCAGCGCTGCACCACGCTGCGCCGCCTGTTCGTGCACGAGAGCATCTACGACGAGACCGTCGAGAAGCTCAAGACGCTGTACGCCAAGGTGCGCATCGGCAACCCGCTGGAAGCCGGCACCCTGATGGGCCCGCTGATCGACAGCGGCTCCTTCGACCGCATGCAGTCGGCGCTGGAGCAGGCGCGCCGGGAAGGCGGCAAGGTCACCGGCGGCGAGCGCCACGCGGTGGCGGGCAGCGAGGGCGGCTTCTACGTGCGCCCGGCGATCGTCGAGATGCCCGCGCAGACGGCGGTGGTGCTGACCGAAACCTTCGCGCCGATCCTCTACGTGCTGAAGTACCAGCGCTTCGAGGACGCGATCGCGGCCAACAACGCCGCCTCGCACGGCCTGTCGTCCTGCGTGTTCACCACCGACATGCGCGAGAGCGAGCGCTTCCTGTCCTCGGCCGGCAGCGACTGCGGCATCGCCAACGTCAATATCGGGCCGAGCGGCGCCGAGATCGGCGGCGCCTTCGGCGGCGAGAAGGAAACCGGCGGCGGCCGCGAGTCGGGCTCGGATGCGTGGAAGGCCTACATGCGCCGCGCCACCAACACCGTCAACTACTCGTCGGCGCTGCCGCTCGCGCAGGGCATCGACTTCAACATCGGCTGAACGGAGCGCGGCATGAGTTCCCGGATCGTCATCATCGGCGGCGGCGTGATCGGCAGCGCGGTCGCGTACTTCCTGCGGGCCGCCGACCCGAGCGTCGCGGTGACCGTGATCGAGCGCGATCCGACCTACGCGCGCTCGTCCTCGGCGCTGTCGGCGGCCTCGATCCGCCAGCAGTTCTCCACGCCGCTGTCGATCCGCATGTCGCTGTTCGGCATCGCGTTCCTGCGCGAGCTGGGCGAGCGGCTGGCGATCGACGGTGTCAAGCCCTCGATCGACCTGCACGAGGGCGGCTACCTGTTCCTCGCCACGCCGGCGGGCGAGGCCACGCTGCGCGAGAACCACGCGCTGCAACTGGCCGAGGGCGCGCAGATCCGCTACCTGGAGCGCGAGGCGCTGGCCGCCGGCTTTCCCTGGCTCAACGTCGAGGATCTCGCCGCCGGCTGCTACGGCGAGCGCGGCGAGGGCTGGTTCGACGGCTACGGGCTGGTGCAGGCGCTGCGCAAGAAGGCGCAGTCGCTCGGCGCGCGCTACCTGCCCAGCGAGGCGGTGGACCTGGTGCGCGAGGGGCGGCGCATCACCCATGTGGTGAGCGCCGACGGCGAGCGCCATGCCTGCGATACCGTGGTCAACGCGGCCGGCGCCTGGGCGCGCCGCATCGCCGAGCTGGCCGGCGTCGAGATCCCGGTGTTCGCGCGCCGCCGCAGCATCTTCAACGTGTCCTCGCCGGCGCGGCTGGAACGCTGCCCGCTGCTGATCGACCCGAGCGGCGTCTACTTCCGTCCCGAGGGACGCACCTATCTGTGCGGCACCTCGCCCGCGCCCGATCGCGATCCCGACGACCTGCCGCTCGACGAGGTCGACCACGCGCTGTTCGACGAGGTGATCTGGCCGACGCTCGCGCATCGCGTGCCGGGTTTCGAGGCGCTGCGCGTCGAGAACTGCTGGTCGGGCTACTACGAGTACAACGTGTTCGACCACAACGCGATCATCGGCTACCACCCCGAGGTCGAGAACTGCATCTTCGCCAACGGCTTCAGCGGCCACGGGCTGCAGCAGGGGCCGGCCACCGGGCGCGGCGTCAGCGAGCTGATCCTGCATGGCCGCTACACCACGCTGGACCTGTCCGAGCTCGACTGGACGCGCGTGCTGGAAAACCGGCCGATCGTCGAGAAGAACGTGGTCTGAGGGAGGGCCCGCCCATGTATGACTTCACCGCCCCGTTTCGCGAACCGGCCGGCTCGCCGATCCGCGAGCTGTTCCGCTACCTCGGCCTGCCGGGGATGATCTCGTTGGCCGGCGGTTATCCGGCCGCCGGGCTGTTCGATACCGAGGGGCTGGAGCGCGCCGCGCAGCGTGCCTATGCCAAGCCGGTGCGCTGCCTGCAATACGGGCCCACCGACGGGCTGCCCGAGCTGAAGGAGGCGCTGGCCGCGCGGCTGGCCTCGCGCGGCGCGTCCTGCCGGCCCGAGGAGCTGGTGGTGACCACCGGCTCGCAGCAGGGGCTCGACCTGCTGCTGCGCGTGCTGGTGGCGCCGGGCGACCTGGTGCTGACCGAGCAGCCCGCCTATCCGGCCACGCTGGCCGCGCTGCGCCTGGCGCAGGTGCGCATCGTCACGCTGCCGACCGACGGCGCGGGGCTGGATGTCGAGGCGCTGGCCGAGCTGCTCGATTCGGGGCGCGTGGCGCGGCCCAAGCTGCTCTACACGGTGCCGACCTTCGCCAATCCGACCGGCGCCACGCTCACGCGCGAACGGCGCCTGGCGCTGCTCGCGCTGGCCGCGCGGCATCGCTTCGTGATCGTCGAGGACGATCCCTACGCGGACCTGCGCTTCGCCGGCGAGCCGGTGCCCTCGATGCTGGCGCTGTCGGACCAGGTGCCGGGCTCGCGCGACTGGGTGGTGCATTTCGCCAGCCTGTCGAAGATCGTCGCGCCGGGGCTGCGGGTAGGCTGGACCGTGGCGCCCGCCGAGATCGCCCGGCGTTGCACCATCGCCAAGCAGACCGTCGACCTGTGCAGCTCGCCGTGGACCCAGGCGATCGCCGCCGAGTACCTGGCCGAGGGCGCGCTGGAACGGCATCTGCCGGTGATCGCCGCGGCCTATCGCGACAAGTGCGATGCGCTCTGCGACGGGCTGGACGCCGCGCTGGGCGACGCGATCGACTTCCATCGTCCCGAGGGCGGCCTGTTCGTGTGGGCGCGCATCGGCGGCGCGGAATCGGCGGCGCTGCTCAAGCAGGCGATCGCGCAGAACGTGATCTTCGTGCCGGGGCGCGCGTTCTACGAGGACGGTGTCGATCTTTGCGCGCTGCGCCTGTCGTTCGCGGCGCCCGCGCCCGGCGATATCCGCGAGGGCGTGCGGCGCCTGAAGCTCGCGCTCGACGCGACGCTGGCGGGCGAGGACGTGGTGGTGGCAGCCGGGCGCTAGGCGCGCCGGTCGCGAAAGCGGGCCATGAAGAGAGTCGGCAACCCAAGCCGGCCATCGAGCGCGATGCCGCCCGGCATCGCCGGAACCTGAGACGCCGGGCATCTGGTGTGCCCGGCACCCCCCTTCCTTCTTTCCTTCCTTCGCGTTCAGAACTTGTGGCGCATGCCGATGCCGGCCACCGTCTGCTGGCTGGTGCTCGACGGCGTCTGGCCGCTGACGTCGGCGCCCAGGCCCGAGCCGTCCGCGCTGATGCGCTGGTAGCTGACCTGGGCATACAGATCGGTGGTCTTCGACAGCAGGTAGTCGGCCTGCAGCGACACTTCGTGCCAATGCGGATGATGCCCGCCCGTCGCGTTCGAGATGCTGCCCTGCGTGTAGGTGTATTCGCCGTTCAGGTTGAGGTAGGGCGTGAGCAGGTAGCCGGCGTTCAGCTCGTAGTTGCTGAAGCTCGCGCCCTGGCCGTTCTGCGCCAGGTTCAGGCCGTTCGCGCCGTTGATGGTGTTCAGCCCGCCCAGCTGCGTGCGGGTCCAGACCATGCCGAGCAGGGCCGGCCCCACGCGATAGTTCAGCCCCGCGCCGTAGGTGCGCTGCTGGGCGGCGACGAAGGTGCGCTCGGTCAGCGTGATCGCGCCGTTGGTGTTGGCGCTGCCGCCGTTGTTGGCCTGCAGGTAGCCGGCCGCCACCGTCAACGGCCCCTGGTGGTAGGAGGCGCCGGCGCTGTAGAGCCGGTTGTCGTCGAAGCCGCCGGCCTCGTTCGAGAACGCGTAGAGCGTGCCGAACGTCAGGCCGTGGAAATCCGGGCTCGCGTACTTGATGGCGTTGTTGACGCGAAACGAGTTGTTGAGGTTGTCGTTGTCGTAGGGATGCGCCGACAGGTTGTTGCCGCCCGGATGATGGCCGGTGAAGCTCAGCGGCGCGAGATAGTCGACCACCGAGTCGTACTGGCGGCCCACCGTCAGCGTGCCGGCGTCGCGATTGGCCAGGCCCGCCCACGACTGGTAGCCGAACAGGCGCCCGCCCTGGCGCAGCGAGCCGTTCATCACGCTGAAGCCGTTCTCGAGCGCGAAGATCGCCGCGGTGCCGCCGCCCAGGTCCTCGCGGCCGGCGATGCCCCAGTGGCTGCCGGTCACCGTGCCGCTGGCGGCCTGGAACTGCTTGCTGCCGGCCGCGTTGCTGGTATAGACCAGCCCGGCGTCGATCACGCCGTACAGCGAAACGCTGCTCTGCGCATGGGCGCCGCAGGTGCTCAGGGCCGCGCACGCGGCGACTGCGAAAGTCGTCTGCTTCATCGATGTCTGTCGTCGGAAGAAAAAGGGGGCCGCGTGCCGGCCTGGGCGTCTCGTCCGCGTGGTCGGAACCACCGCGCGAGCCGCTTGCGCGGGCGTCGCGAAACGCGCCGCTGTTGCCTCGCGAGCGGCAAAAATGGCGTGATATATTCGCGAAACACGAACGATTTTTATTTACAGCGCGAGACTCTAAAGGCCGTTTGTAATGGCGTTGTGTTGACGCCGGGCCTTTTTGTAATGGATTGCGTTGGCGCGATACCGGCGCTTTTCCAGCAGGTGCCTTTCCCCGAACATGGCGATGGATCACATCCTGGTCGTCGACGACGACCCTCACATCCGGCAACTGCTGCAGGACTACCTGCGCGAGATGGGCTACCAGGTCCAGGTGGCCGCCGACGGTGCCCAGATGAAGCAGATCCTGCGGCGCGCCAGCATCGACCTGGTGGTGCTGGACCTGATGCTCGACGGCGAGGACGGCCTGGACCTGACGCGCGACCTGCGTCGCGAGCAGGGCGTGCCGATCATCATCCTGTCCGCGCGCGGCGGCCTGCTCGACCGGATCCTCGGGCTCGAGATGGGCGCCGACGACTACCTGCCCAAGCCCTTCGACCCGCGCGAGCTGGTCGCCAAGATCAAGGTGGTGCTGCGCCGCACGCGCGCCGTGCCGGGCGGCGGCGCGCGCGGCGGCGAGGCCAGCGCCTGGATCGGCTTCGCCGGCTGGCGGCTCGATACGCGCATGAAGCAGTTGCTGTCGCCCGAGGGCCTGGTGGTCTCGCTCGGCGGCTCCGACTACCGCACCCTGCGCACCCTGCTCGATCATCCGAACCGGCCGCTGTCGCGCGAATTCCTGCTCGATCGCGTGTTCGACAAGGGGCTCACGCCGCTCGATCGCTCGATCGACGTGTGCGTGAGCCGGCTGCGCCAGACGCTCGGCGACGATGCCCGGAAGGCCATGCTGATCCGCACCGTGCGCAACGAGGGCTACATGCTGGTGGCCGAGGTCAGCCACGAGGCCTGAGGCTCGAACCGAAGCTCCGGCGCCGCGCGGGATGGGCGGCGCGGGCCCGCGCGACACGGTTTCGCCTGTCATCCTTCCCCGGTAGAGTTCGAGTGACGCCGGCCGCGCCAGGCCGGCACGGTCCCGCATCCCTCACTCGATACGACAAAGGCAAGCCATGGGAGACACAGCAAGCCAGGTACTCAAGTCGCCCTCGCAGCTCGACTACCTGCCGGTGAGCCTGTTCGGCTCGGTGATGGGCCTGGTCGGGCTCGCCGTCGCCTGGCGCGAGGCCGCCCGCCTGTACGGCGTGCCGGGGGCGATCGCCGATCTCGTCGGGTTCCTCGCGATCGTGGTGTTCGTCGCGCTGCTGCTGGCTTACGGCTGGAAATGCCTGAGCGCGCGGGCCGCCGTGATGACGGAGTTTCGACATCCGGTGGCCGGCAGCCTGTTCGGCACCGTCTGGATCAGCCTCTTGCTGCTGCCCATCGTGCTGGTGCGCCTCGATCGCGCGCTCGCGTTCGGCATGTGGGTGGTGGGGGCGGCCGGCATGATGCTGTTCGCCTGGCATATCGTCGGCCGCTGGATGAGCGACCGCCAGCACGCCGCGCATGCCACGCCGGCCTGGATCATCCCGGTGGTCGGGCTGCTCGACCTGCCGCTGGCGATGCCGGCGCTGGGCCTGCCCGCCGCCTCGGGGCTCGGCGTGTTCGCCCTGGCGGTCGGGCTGTTCTTCGCGATCCCGCTGTTCACGCTGATCTTCTCGCGCCTGCTGTTCGAGGCGCCGATGCCCGACGCGATGCGTCCTTCGCTGATGATCCTGGTCGCGCCGTTCGCGGTCGGCTACTCGGCCTACACGACCGTGACCGGCCAGCACGACCTGTTCGCCACCGCCCTCTACATGCTGAGCCTGTTCATGCTCGCCGTGCTGGCCGGGCAGATGCGCCATCTGGCGGCCTGCTGCCCGTTCCGCGTGTCCTGGTGGGCGGTCAGCTTTCCGCTGGCCGCCTCCGCGATCTGCGCGCTGCGCTACGCCGGCGCCAGCCCCGGCGCTTTCACGAACGGCGTCGCCTGGCTGCTGCTGGGCGTGACCAGCCTGGTCATCGCCGGCTTGCTGCTGCGTACGCTCAAGGGGCTGTTCAGCGGCGAGCTGCGTACCCTGAGCGGCAGCTAGATCGAGACGCCCGGCGCCCCTTGGTGCCGCGGGCGCGCTCGAGCCGGTTGCCGCCCGCGAGGCCGGGCCGGCCCCTCAATGCACGGCAGCGTTCGGCGCCGACTCGCAGTCGGCGCAGACCCCGAACAGCACATGCCGATACGCCTGGTAATGGAAGCCGTGCGCGGCCGCGAGCCTCGCCTGCTGGCGCTCGAACTCGGGATCGCGCAGGTCGCGGATCGTCTCGCAGCGCGTGCAGACCAGGTGGATGTGCTGCTCGCCACGATTGAGCTCGTAGACCAGCTTGGCCGAGCCGACCGAGGAGCCGACGATCAGCGAGGCTTCCTGCAGGTTGGCCAGCGCCCGGTAGATGCTCGACAGGCTGTAGTTCATCTCGCCGCTGAGCGCCTGGAACACCTGGTCGACCGTGTAGTGCGCGGCCGGCTCGTCGTGGAACAGCTTGAGAACCGCCACGCGCGCCGCGGTGGGCCGCATCTGGACGCGCTTCAGTTCCGAATAGATCGCTTTCATGGGGTGGATATCGTTGTTTTGTCGGTGCCGCGTGTGGTGTGCGGCGCCGCCATGGCGGGCCGCATCCGGAGTAACACCGGATCGACGCGAATATTCCAGGGGCGGGAGTGAAAAAAACGTCAAGGCGCGGCGGGGAGCCGCGAAGGCGGGAGAGGGCCGGGGGCGCCCGGGCGGGCGCGGCAGGTTCGGCGCGCTTCGATATCGCGCCGGGAAGGATGGGGCGGGGCAGGCGCGCAAGCGCGGCGCCCGGCCCGGATGGCCGGCAGCGGCAGGCGTCGCCTGCCGCCGGTCGCGCCGGGAGCGCGGGATCAGCCGGCCCGCGGGCCCTGCAGGTAGATGCCGGAGGACAGGCCCTGCTTGACCTGGCGCGTGATCTCGTCCACCAGCACTTCCTCCTCGCCGGCCTCGAGCGCGTCGAGCGTGGTGCGCACCACGTCCTCGGGGCGCGCCTTCGGCACGTCGAACTGGCGAATCATGTCGGTGTCGATGTAGCTGGCGTGGAAACCCGTCACCAGCGTGCCCTGCTCGCGCAGCTCGTTGCGCAGGCCGTTGGTCAGCGCCCAGGCGGCCGCCTTGCTGACGGCGTAGCCGGCGATCATCGGCGAGTTCGCCCAGCTCAGGATCGACAGCATGTTGAGCAGCGCGCCGCCGCCGTTGCGGCCGAGCACGCCGGCGAAGGCGCGCGTCACGTTCAGCACGCCGATCAGGTTGGTCTCGAGCTGCTCGCGCAGCACCGGCAAACCCTCGTCGGACAGCAGGCTGCCGAGCCGGCCGATCCCGGCGTTGTTGATCAGCACGGTGACGTCGCCGCATTCCCGCGCGGCGGCCTCGGCCTGTTCCGGCCGGGTCACGTCGAGCTGGATCGGGATCACGCCGGGCAGGGTCACCGTGGCCGGGTCGCGCGCGGCCGCGTAGACCTTGGCGGCGCCGCGCGCCAGCGCCTGTTTCGCGAGTTCGAGGCCGAGGCCGCGATTCGCCCCGGTGATGAAGACGACGGAACCTTCGAGTTTCATGGAAGCATCCTTGCGCGCAGCGCGCCTTGAGTTGATATGACGATCGTCATATTTCGGATCGGAAAAAAGCCCCGGTGGCGATCCAGGCCGGCCGGGGCGGGAGCTCAGGCCGGCGCGTAGCGCGCCAGCAGTTCGCGTTTGGCGGCCGCCAGCACGGCGCGGCCTTCCTCGTTGTCGCCCAGCGCGCGCGCCAGTTGCAGCGCGCCGAGCATGGTGCCGGTGATCGACCAGGCGGTGTCGTCGGGGTAGCCGGGCGGCAGCGCCCGCAGCACATGGCGCTGGAGCCGGCGCGCCACCTCGCGCGAGGCCTCCACCACGTCGCCCGATTGCGCCGGTATCTCGGAGGCCAGCGCGGCCATCGCGCAGCCGCGCTCGCGATCGCCGATCACGCCGGGATACAGGTAGGTTTCGACCATTGCCTGGAACGGGCTCAGGCCGGCCGCCACCAGCCGCGCCGCATGCGCGTCCATGGTCAGCATGCTGTCGGCGGCGGCGTGCTCGACGGCCGCGCACAGCAGCGCGTCGCGCGAGGCGAAGTGCGCGTAGAAGCCGCCGTGGGTGAGGCCGGCTTCCTTCATCACCTCGGCGATGCCGACGCCGTGGAAACCGGCGCGCCGCACCGCGCGACTGCCGACCTCGAGGATCCGCTCGCGCGAGGCTTCCTTGCGCAGGCTATGGGCTGATTTCTTCATCGGGTTCATCCGGCGAGTTCATATGATGCTCGTAATATGACGTGCATCATATGTGCTGGCGGCCGCGGCAGGCAAGCGGTTTTTCAAGGGCGGGAAGACGGCGGCCATCACGAGTCCCCCACCTGCCGTTTCCGCTCGCCCGGGCCGCCGATCCTCCTGCGTTTTCCTTGCCCGCGGGCCGTCCCCCGGGACTGGCCCGATTCTTGCCCATTCCCTGCGCCGATCGGAGCCGATCGCCCGCCGTGCCAAGCGGGAAGCGCTTCGACAGCCGGCATGCGACATGCCGATTTACCAAGGTGCTGGCTTGAATTGTAATTTTTACAACAAGGAAAAGACCAATGAACGAGATTCAATTCGTCAGGTTGGTAGTCGTCGCGCTGTTCGCGATGGTCTGCTGGTCGATGTGGGACGCCCTTCGCGTGGCGGTGCGCAGCCCGCTCGACGGCCCGGTGCGCCGCGCGCAGACGATGGTCCGGCTGATGCGCGCGGTGGTCTACGCGGCGCTGCTGTACGTGCTGTCGGCCTGGGGCGCCTACCAGGCCTGGTTCGCCGGCTCGGTGGTGTCCTGGACGCTGGCCACGCTGCTGGTCACGGGCGGGGCGACCGGCGCCTACCTGGGCTGGGTGTACCTGACCGTGAGGCCGCCGGCCTGACACCGTGGTCCCGCACCTTGGCCGTACTTTCGATGCCTCGTCCGGCCCGGCCGGGGCTCCCCTGATTCCGCAGGACATCCGATGATGATTCCGACCCAGACCGCACAAGACACGCTGGCGGCGCTCGCGCGCGCCGGCTTCGAGATCAGCCTGCCGCTTTCGATCGCGCCGGTGCGCGAGGAGCGCGACTACCGCGCGCTGGTCGCGGCCGGCCTGATGGCCCTGAACCTGCCCGCCGACGCCTGGGCCGACACCGAGATGTGGGCGGTGGTGGCCGCCTACGCGAACGTGCACGGGCTGGTGCCGATCACCGAGCTGCAGGCGGCCAGGCTGCGCCTGACGCCGTTCGAGACCGGCGCGGCCAACACGGTGATCGCGCTGGCCGCGCGCATCGCCACGCTGGCGGTCGCGCCCGGCCGGCGCGCGGCCTGAGGCGCGGGCGGCATGAAACGACGTCAACTGAGCAAGGCGCAATTGCTGCCGCTGCCGGCCGACTACCTGCGGCGGATGCAGTTGCGCCACCATCTCGCGCTGGCTTCGCTGCGCGCGGCCCGGGCGAGCCCGGAGCAATTGGCGCTGCTGCTCAGCACGATCCAGATCGCCTACCTGCTGCGCGCGCCGTCGCAGGCAGGCAGCGCCCGCGAGGCCGACCAGGCGCTGTTCTCGCGTGCCGAGCGCACGCTCGAGCAGTGTTATGCGCGCCTCAGCGAGGGCGCGCCGGTATTGCTGCACGAGCACGAGCGCGGCGACCTGGAGCGCATCGTGACCGACTACGACGCGCGCCTGGTCGCGCTGCCCGCGCATCGCTACGCCGATGCCCAGGCGGAGCTGCACCACCACGTCTTCACCGGGCGCTCGCCGATTCCGGCGCAGCGGTCGCAGGCCGCCTGAGGTGCCCCGGTTTCTGCAATCGCATTGAAAAAACGCATCATCCGGCCCGCTCGCGGGCGCGGCCGGCCCTGCACCGCTTTCCGATTCGAGGTTCGTCCATGTATGAAAAAACGCCGATGTCCGGCCCGCGGCCGGACGCCCCGCGCCGCGTCGACGGCATCGTGTTCCATCTCGCCCTGAACGGCAGCTGGATCGAGACCATCGGCACGCCCTTCGAGTGCCGCGGCCGGACCTGGGCCGTGCATCGCTCGCCGCTGTTCGCGCCGGACAGCCATCCGCGCTACACCGTCTCGGACGTCGAGACCGGGCGCGGCCTGCGGCGCATCCTCGAGCCGAGCATCGAGGCGGCCCGCGCGGTGGCCACCGCGGTGATCGAGGCGATGCCGCTGCCGGTCTGGACCAAGATGGTCCGGCTGCCGCAGGTCGCCGCGGTGATGGCCGCCGCCTGAGCCTCGCGCCTTCGCGGCCCGCCGTGCCCGGCACACGGCGCACGGTGGCGCCTTCGATCGCGTCACGGCCGCGAATGCATGCACGGGCGGCGTGATACGACCCGCCCGCGCATCGCCATGCATGCGCCGCGCGCATCCACCGTTTCCTTTCTCCTCGCCGCCGTGAGCGGGCCCGGCATTTGCTCCGTTTCATCATGATCTGTCGTGACGATATGCGGGGCGCCGTCGGTCGCTCACGTTAGAATCGCAAAAACCGAGCCGCCCGTCACGGACGGCATTGCGCCCGGTCCGCCGGGACCGGCCACCGACATCTGAACGACTGAACATGACCCAGGAAGACTCCGCGCCCCAACATCCGGCGCCCGACCCGAAGCCGAGCTCGCCGTCCGAAGCGCGGCTGCCCGACAACGTGGAGACGGGCGTGCCGGGTCTCGACGAGATCCTCGGCGGGGGTTTCGTCCGCGGCGGCCTCTACCTGATCGAGGGCATGGCCGGCGCGGGCAAGACCATCCTGTCGAGCCAGATCGGCTTTCACCGCGTGCGCCAGGGCGAGCGCGTGCTCTACATGACGCTGATCGCCGAATCGCACGACAAGCTGCTCGGCCATCTGCGCGGGCTCGAGTTCTTCGACCAGTCCGCCGTGGCGCAGCAGATGATGTTCGTGTCCGGCTACCACGAGCTGATGAAGGACGGCCTGGACGGCTTCCTGAAGCTGATCGCCGCGAGCCTGGCGAACTACCGCCCGGGCCTGTTGATCATCGACGGCTTCCGCAGCGCGCGCGAATTCAGCGAGACCGAGCTCTCGCTGTCGAAGTTCATCCACGAGCTCAATGCGCTGGTGGCGGCGATGGACTGCACCACGCTGCTGCTCGCGCCGCTCTCGGGCAACGAACCGCATCCCGAGCACACCCTGGTGGACGGCCTGATCGAGCTGAACCGCTACAGCGACGGCATGCGCCGCGCGCGCGAGATCGAGGTCCACAAGATGCGCGCGCGCAACCACCTGCTCGGCAAGCACTTCTTCCGCATCACCGCCAGCGGCCACGCCATGTACCCGCGCCTGGAGGCCCGCTACGCCAACCTCGAGGACGAGCGCGACCTGCGCCAGCGGCTCGACACCGGCCTGCCGCACCTCGATCACCTGATCGGCGGCGGCTTCGTGCGCGGCTCGACCACCACCGTGATCGGGCCGGCCGGGGTCGGCAAGACCCTGCTCGCGCTGCAGTTCCTGCAGGCCGGCATCGCGCGCGGCGAGAAGGTGGTCTACCTGGGCTTCTACGAATCGCCGCAGCGCCTGATCGGCAAGGCCGAGGCGGTCGGCATCCGGCTGCGCGAGGGCTTCGCCGACGGTCGCCTCACCATGCAGTGGCAGCCCGCCGTCGAGCTCGAGGTGGACGAGCTGGCCGCCACCACGCTCGCGCTGATCCGCCGGCTCGGCGCCTCGCGGCTGGTGATCGACGGCATGGAGGGCTTCCGCGATTCGGCATTGCGGCCCGCGCGTTTCGGGCTGTTCCTCAATGCCTTCACGCATGCGCTGCGCGACTCGGGCATCACCACCATGCTGACCGAGGAACTGCCGCTCTATGCGGATCCCTCGCACGGCAAGGGCATGCGCCTGTCGGCGCTGACCGAGAACCTGATCCTGCTGCGCTACGTGGAAGCCGATGGCCGCCTGCGTCGCATGGTGTCGGTGGTCAAGCAGCGCGAGAGCGCGCACGACACCTCGCTGCGCGAGCTGGTCATCAAGTCCGACGGGCTCGACGTCACGCCGAATGCGATCGGCGCGGCGGGGCTGCTGTCGGCGCAAGGGCTGACGACCATGCTGCATCGGCCGATGACGGACGGCTAGTTGCTGATGAAGACCATCCTGATCGTGGACGACGAGTTCGACATGCTGACCGTCTGGCGTCTGCTGCTGGAGCAGTGCGGCTATGCGGTGATCACGGCGTCGAACGGCGCGATCGCGCTCGACCGCGTGAGGGAAACCCTGCCGGACCTGATCGTGACCGACTACATGATGCCGGTGATGACGGGCGCCGAGCTGTGCGCGGCGCTGGCGCGCGAGCCCGACTGGCGCCGGATCCCGGTGATCCTCTGCAGCGCGGCGGTCGAGATCCCGGTGCCGCCCGGCGCCCAGGTCGAGACCGCGCGCAAGCCGCTGTCCTTCGATACGCTGCACGGCATGATCCGGCGCCGGCTCGGCGAAGGGGCCGACTGAGCGCGGCGGGTAGTGCATCAAAATGCGTGCGCCGATGTCGCTGTCATGCGATAGTCGCGGAACTGTCGGCGGTGCCGAGTCCATCCGGCGCCGCTCCGGCACGATCCGCCGCCTTCCTGCCGCGCGCGGCGGAGCCAACCGAGGAACCCATTCCGATGCTGGACGAGATTCGACCGGCCGATGCCCACGAGGCGTCGCCGTCCACCTCCATGGCCGGGCGCGCGGCAGCGCCCGCCATGCAGGCGACGCCGCCGGTGCTGGCGCGGCTGCGCGAGGCCACCGGCGAGCAGCATGAGCTGCTGCACGGCCTGATGCCGCTCGCGGCGCCGTCCCCCACGCTTTCCGATTACCTTTCCCACCTGCTGGTGCTGCGTGCCTGGCTGGCGCCGCTCGAGCCC